>JAGQOZ010000480.1 GCA_020426955.1 Planctomycetales bacterium | reverse complement strand
TGAACATGATGCCGTTGTAGCCATTGCCACTACTGTCAAAGGCCGTATCCGCATCCGACGCGTCGTTAAAATCGAAGAAGACAATTTGGTCGGCGTTTACGTTCGCCAAACCGAAACACAAGAGGACTGCAGGAATGGCAGCCCAAGAAATTCGCCATCGCATAAGAAGCTCCACCATAAAACCAAATCAACTCAAAGACGCATGCCTCGTTCTCTTTGATCCGTTTTGATGCAAAGCATCGTCGTCAACCCTTTTGGAACATCCCAGAATATACGCGACGCCGATTCCTTATTGCAACCGAAAACCTCGGCAGGAATAATTAAAGTTCGCGAATTCTGACCCAGAGCGGCAAGAACCATGGCTTGGCGGCGATTTACGACGTTTCTATTTCTCGGTGTGCTGACGCTGTGTGCCAGTTCCGGGTGCCACAAGCCATCGGCAAAGTTCAGCGTAGCCCGTCCCGTCCCGTCGGAAGACTTGAAATCAGGGCCGTCGCTGGATTCTGCTCCAGCCGTCTCGCCGAGCACGCAAGTTGTTCCCAAAATTGCAACGCAAGTGATTGCGTCTGACGTCTTGCCTGAGTTACTTCACGTCCGTCCCCAGGAAAGCCGTTGGGACACCGAATCGTTCAGCGAAGCCGCTTCGGCGCAACTAAAGCAATTAGCCAAACGGTTGCACGAACGACACAACGAATCGTCACAGACGTCGGCCATCGATTTCCTGATAACCGATTCGTTCCAATCGACCTCGCTTATTCCGGGTGATTCGAAAATCTCGTTTGACGTCTTGGGCACAGCGGTGCGTTCCAGTTCAGGACAAATCGACACTCTTTCCCATGTCAAACTGTCGGAACGAATCGCTCAACTGCAAAGTCACTTTGGCCCCAGGGCGGAATTCGATTTTCATTTTAAAATTGTCCGCGTAACGGCCGACGAGGATGCGATTCGAACCACGGTTTATGTGGAACTAGGCATTGCGTTTTCTGATTCGGCTAAGCTTGTTCAGCAATCGTCTGTTTGGAATTGCGAATGGACTCGTCAGTTAGATTCGCCCAAATTGCAATCTTTGGTCGTGGAGCAATGGCAGCAAGTAGAATCACCAAACCGATTGTTTACCGACGCAACGGCGACGCTGCTGGACGCCAACGAGTGCTACAAGAACCAATTGATCTACGGTGCGGATCATTGGCGACAGACGTTGGACTGGCGATTCGGCATGGAGATTGCCGGGCCACATGGTTTGGCCGTGGCGGACGTCAACAACGATGGCCTGGACGACATCTACTATTGCGAAACGGGCGGCCTACCAAACCGTCTGTTCTTGCAGCAGCCTGACGGGACCGTTAAAGATTATTCGTCTGCTTGTGGGCTCGATTTCCTAGAGCCAACGCACAGCTCCTTGTTCGTGGACTTGGATAACGACGGAGACCAGGACGCGGTGCTGGCGGTTGGGCGTTTTGTTTTGTGGTTCGCCAATGACGGGCAAGCACATTTTGTTCAACAAGGCATTTTTCAATCGCCATCGATGCTGCGATCCATGGCGGCGGCGGACTACGATAACGACGGCGATGTTGACATTTACGCCTGCGGCTATTTTCCTCGCGAATCTATCGGCGACGGCGTAGGACTCGGTCGCCCCTTGCCGTATCACGACGCCAACAACGGCGTGCCCAACTTTCTACTGCAAAACAATGGAAGTGGTTCTCTACAGGACGCCACCTCGACTGTGGGGCTGAACCAAAACAATCAACGCTTTTCTTTTGCCGCGTGCTGGGAAGATTATGACAATGATGGCGACCAAGACCTTTACGTAGCTAATGATTTTGGGCGAAACAATTTGTATCGCAACGACCAAGGTTACTTTGTGGACGTGGCAGCCGACGCAAATGTAGAAGATGTTTCGGCGGGGATGTCGGCGGCTTGGGGCGACTTTGATCGAGATGGTCGAATGGACGCTTACGTTGGAAACATGTTTTCTTCGGCTGGCAATCGGATTACGTACCAACGGCGATTTCATTCGTCTGCTTCGAACGACGTAAAGACACAATATCAACGACATGCTCGAGGAAATACGTTGTTTCGCAACACGGGCGAGGGAATGTTTGACGACGTCAGTCTGTCGGCCAATGTCAACATGGGACGATGGTCTTGGGGCTGCAACTTTGCCGACATCAACAATGACGGTTGGGAGGACCTGCTGGTGGGCAACGGCATGGTGACCAGCCAAGGCGATCCAGACGATTTGTGAAGTTTTCTTTGGCGGCGAGTTGCGTCGCAATCACCAGAATCGGTTTCAGCGTTCCAGACGAATCGAAACTCGGCCGATTCCTATCTAACTGCGTGGGACGCTTTAGGAACGCTGCTCACACAAGGCCGGTCGCTCAGCGGCAACGAACAAAACTGCTGCTATTTGAATCAGCAAGACGGTCGGTTCGCCAACGGTTCGTTTGTGACAGGGTATGATTTTCCTGGAGATAGTCGAGCTCAAGCGGTGATGGACTGGGATCATGACGGAGATTTGGATGTGTGGCAGTCAAATCGCACGAGCCCTCGATTGCGTTTTCTTCGCAACGAATTGAATGCAGCCGAAACGATTGCTGATCAAAATCGCTGGATTTCGCTCAAGCTGACTGGCACGAACTGCAATCGCGACGCAATCGGTGCTCGAATCACTGTAACGTTGGCAAACTCAGACCAGCCGATTGTTCGCACAATTCGCGCGGGTGAAGGCTATCTTTCGCAAACATCCAAACGCATGCATATTGGACTGGGACCCGCCGCCGAATTAGAGGCGGTGTCGATTCGTTGGCCCGACGGTTCGACCGAATCCATCGACGGCCTTCAGACCAATGCACACTATCAAGTTACGCAAGGGCAGGGGAGGGCAGTGAGCTGGCAACGTCCAATGGAAACGACCATTTCGACAGCGGAGATTCATGCCAATCTTGCCGAACCTCGCGAATCCTTACGGCGAATTGTTCCGCATCGTCGCTTGCCGATGCCAAAGCTAGATTATGTGGATGCTGCTGGCGAACGACAATTCGTCAACGCGAATGCGCCGACACTGGTCGTCGTCTGGGCTACTTGGTGCTTGCCGTGCATGGAAGAAATTGAGTCGTTCGCGCAGCATCAGGCGGACTTGTCGCAGCTGGAAATGGACGTGGTGCTGCTGTCCGTTGACGAATGGGATCCGACTGATCCTGATAGCTTGCAAACACCTTTTGCAGCTCTGAAAAAAATAGGCCAGTTCTTAAACCAGGGCATTGCGACCGACGCCACGAAGACCAAATTGGATCTTTTGCAGCGCAATTTGCTAAGTCGCCACCGGCCGTTTGCGATTCCAGCCAGCTTTCTATTGGACGCCGAAGGACGTTTGGCAGCCGTTTACCAAGGAGCCGTGCCGATTGAAACATTGCAGGCGGATGTTCAAGCGTTGACGTTGCCGGATAGTGACAGCCGAGACGTTGCGGTGCCGCTGCCCGGTCGTTGGTTTGTCAATGAAGTCCCGGCGGATGTAATGTCGGTGGTTGAAAAGCTAACCACCGCGGGTCTTTTGGTCGATGCGTTTGACTATCTGGAGAAAAATCTCTTGCCGCAAACAAACTCGGCCAGTCAAGGACCTTCGGTTTGGCCAGTCGAACAAATCGCCAGCGCGTATTTGGAAGTTGGAGTTCAAGCCGGGAAGGCTCGCCAACCGCGACTAGCCGAACAAGCCATGCAGCGAAGTATTCAGGTTTCGCCGCAGCAAATGCCTGCATTCGCTGCACTTGCGAGTTTATTTGAATCACAGAACAAATGGGCGGACGCGTTAAATACGTATCAATCCATGTTGCAACTCCAACCCAACAACCCAGCCGTACTGAACAACATGGCGTGGATTCTGGCGACGGTAGACGACCAGCATATTCGGGACACATCACGCGCCATCCAATTCGCCAAACTCGCCTGCGAAGGAACTCGCCGCAAGGTTCCCACCATGCTGGATACGCTCGCATTAGCGTATGCGGAAGACGGACAATTCGAAATGGCGGTACGAACCCTGGAAGACGCAATCACGCTGGCAGAAACGCAACCCAATCAAAAGCTCAGCGATTCGCTTCGATCCAAAAAGATCGCGTACGAAGAAGGACGGTTGCCATAGAGAGGCATAGTGATGTCCGGCAATCATTCATACCGCAGCGCTTCAATTGGATCGAGTCGGCTGGCGCGGCGAGCGGGATAGTAGCCAAAGAAAATGCCGACCATGGCGGCAAAGGCGATGGCAATGGCAGCGGCAGGTAGCGAAATCACCACGGGCCAGTCTTGGCCTTGCGACCAACTGTTGATGGCCATGGTCACGCCGGTGGACGCCGCCACTCCTAATCCCAGCCCGACCAACCCGCCAACACACGATAGCAAGACCGATTCGATCAAGAACTGTCGCAAGATATCTTTCGATCTGGCGCCGACGGCCATGCGGATGCCAATTTCTCGAGTCCGTTCGGTGACGGAGACCAACATGATATTCATAATGCCGACGCCGCCCACCAGCAACGAAATGCCGGCAATGGACGAAAGCAACAACGTCATGATCCCCGTGATCTGTCCCAAAATGTTGGCGATTTCCGTTGTGTCTTGCACGCCGAAATCGGGTTCATCACCATCATCAATGTCGTGACGATCCAACAACAGTCCGCGAA
Organism: Planctomycetales bacterium; assembly: GCA_020426955.1. Classification (GTDB taxonomy): domain Bacteria; phylum Planctomycetota; class Planctomycetia; order Pirellulales; family Pirellulaceae; genus JAGQOZ01. Next base: position 78 of record JAGQOZ010000480.1, on the reverse strand, counting down.
TTTCTCGTTCAGCCTTGGACATCTGATCGGTTGCTCGAGCAGAACACAGGATCAAATGCACATCGTCAAAGCTGGAGC
>JAGQOZ010000479.1 GCA_020426955.1 Planctomycetales bacterium | reverse complement strand
CACTAATGACAAACATCGGCATGTACGAACGCCAGATGCTGGGTCCGCGAGCGTTCCGCCAATTGATATTGGTGTTGTGGAGCGCGTCAAACAGAAGCTTGCCTTCTTCTTCATTGAGACTTCGGTAGGTAATGAAAGGCACGTCCGCTTCTTTGCGATCGACTTCCTTGGCGTCACGAACAACCACCGAGGTTCGCAGGACGTTTCCTTCGATGGTGGTTTCTGACACCTTCAGATCGTGCAAATTGCTATAGGTAATTTCGCTGCTACCCTGACGAATCGAAATCTTGGCGTCGGTGGCATCCGCGCTTTTCTGGATCAATTCGTACAGATCGCGATAAGCCAATTCCTCGGTGTTGACGTTCATGGCGTACAGCACGACAAACATCGCCGCAACGCCAAACACAATCGAATAAAGCAGAAAGCTGTAGCTGTTGTTTTTGCCTTCGGGACTGCGGCGATTCGAAGGGGACTCTTGGCTCATAAACGATTAGACTCCATTGCTGCGCGTCTCATTCAAAGGAATTGCGTTCGCTGCGAATTCGGCGGACCAAATTGGTTGGCCACCCGCATTACGCCGTACAACTTGACACGAACCTCCGTGCGAATCCAGTGCCAACTGGCTTGAAACGCGGGAATTCAAATATCGGACAAATAAACTCGCACAGGAAATTACTTTACAGCATCGCCAAGCTGCCGTGATGTTTGTTGTCAACGCCAACGGGTGGAGAAAACGCAACATCCAAACCGCAAAGGTATTGTTCTGGGCAACCGTTTTGCCGTTAAATGTGTCCAGGCGAGTCATGATCTTTGTGGCTTTTCCACCGTGGGCTACAATCTGTCGAACGGTCGTTCCTTTCTAAAAACGACGTTTCGTCAACATTGGTCCGATGAAATCTCGCAGCCCGATTGATTCGTTATGTCAAACCGCCCGAAGAACGTCGTAATTTTAGGATCGACGGGCAGTATCGGGCAAAGCACCTTGGACGTGATTCGCGGTACAGATTCGCTGTTCGCCTATGCGTTGACCGCCCATTCTCGTTTGGCCGAAGCAGCCCTGCAGTGTCAAGAATTTTCGCCTCATTGGTTCGTCGGCACGTGCGAAGAAGCCTTTTCGGCACGTGAATCGCTTCCATTTCCCAGTGAAACGGAAGTTTTGATCGGTTCGCAAAATGTTCGGCAAGTGGTTCAAGACGACGCCGTGGACATTGTTGTTTCCGCAATTGTGGGCGCGGCCGGCCTGTATGGCACCATTGCTGCATTGGAAGCCGGCAAACAGGTGGCGCTGGCCAACAAAGAATCGCTGGTGATGGCCGGACATCTGGTCATGCGCTTGGTAAACGAAAAAGGCGGCACGATTTTGCCGGTGGACAGCGAACACAGCGCCATCTTTCAAGCGAAACTCGCCGGCAAAGAAAAAGAAATCAAAAAGATTTGGTTAACAGCCAGTGGGGGTCCGTTTCTACGTCGAACTCGAGAACACATGGCGTCGGTCACGGTCGCGGAGGCATTAGCGCATCCCACGTGGGAAATGGGCCGCAAGATTTCGATTGATTCGGCCACCATGATGAACAAGGCGTTAGAGATTATTGAAGCGAAATGGCTGTTTGGGCTGCAAGCGGATCAGATTGGCGTGGTGGTGCATCCTCAGTCGATTGTCCATTCGTTGGTAGAATTTGTGGACGGCAGTGTAATTGCCCAGCTGAGTCCGCCCGATATGCGGTTGCCCATTCAGTTTGCGTTGAACTATCCGGACCGAAAGACGGCCGTCGCGGAAACGTTTGATTGGCAGCAGGCAATGCATTTAGATTTCGAACCACCCGATCTAGACCGCTTTCCGGCGTTGGGATTGGGCTTTGAAGTGGCGAAAGTTGGTGGTTCGTCTGGCGCGGTTTTGAACGCTGCCAACGAAGTGGCGGTTTCGGCGTTTTTGGATGAAGCGATGTCCTTCGCCGACATCGTTCCAGCTTGCCGATCTGTCTTGGAACAGCATAATTTTGAAACAGACCCGACCTTGGAACAGTTGATCGAGCTAGATCGGTGGGCTCGTCAGGAGGTACTCCGTTGGACACGTTAATGATCCCCTTCGCTTTTTTGGATACCCTGTCGTTTATTGCGATGGGAGCGCTAGGTTTGGGCGTAGTGATTTTTGTCCACGAATTGGGACATTTTTTGGTCGCCAAGATCAATGGTGTGAAATGTGAAAAGTTCTTTGTGGGCTTTGACGTGCCGATTCGAATTGGCCCGATCTTGCTACCTCGAGCACTCTTTCGCAAAAAAATTGGCGAAACAGAATACGGCATCGGCATCATTCCCTTGGGCGGCTACGTGAAGATGCTGGGGCAGGACGACAATCCGGCCAATGCTGCTCGAGAAGCCGAACGGATCCGCGCTGGCGAAGGCCTGGATCCTCGTAGCTATCCCGCCAAATCCGTTCCTCAGCGGATGGCCATCATTTCGGCAGGCGTGATTATGAATCTGATCTTTGGGGTCATATTTGCCATGGTGGCGTACCGCATGGGTGTCACCTATACGCCGTGTGTGATAGGCACCACTTCGCCAGGACTGTCTGCTTGGCGATTGGGACTGTCACCGGGAGATCAAATCACGCAGATCGGTGCGGGGACCAAGGAATCGGAATTTTTGCGGTTTGACTATGATTTGAAGCAGCGAGTGGCATTGTCCAAGCCGAATTCGGATATCGATTTGAAAATTCGTCCGATTGGCCAAACACAAGTGAAGGATATCACGGCCAATTTGAGCCCGCCCCAAGAAGACAACATGGATTTCCCGATGATCGGGCTCAGTCCCTTGCTCAGCAATGTCGTTGGGTTTGTCGCCAAGCCGGACTGGGGACAGCTGGAGACGCCTGTCGCCAAATCGGGCGTGATACTGGGCGATAAGATTACCGAGATCAACGGTCACAAAATCGAGGACGATGTTGACGGCTACATCGCGTTGGAAAGGATCATGGCCCAAGATGTGGACCGGCCTTGGAAGTTGAAGGTCCAGCGAACCGATGCCAAGACCGATCAGACCAACTCAGTTGATTTAACGATCGAAGCGATGCCCTACCGCGATTTCGGCTTTGGTGTGGAAATGGGCCCTATTGCCGCAATTCAGGAAGGGTCACCCGCCGCGAAAGCCGGTCTAAGAAAGGGCGACCTGCTGATTTCCATCAACGGACAACCGATTGAAGATGCCCTGTTGGTGCAAGATCAGTTAAGACGACTCGCCGGACAATCCGTGGCGATTGGTATTCGGCGCACAGATGACACTGGAATTACCAGCGAATTGACCGTGGACGTGATGGCGCGTGACGTCAACATGACACACCGTTTGGCCATGGGGTGGCCGATTGCGGCCGATGCCATTGGAATTGCCTACCAAGTTACCAACCGAGTGCAGTCTTTTCATGATCCGAAAGTTGCGGATACGCTGCAGGTTGGTGATCAAATTCAAGAGATTGAATTCATTGCTGCCGACGATGACGCGAAAGCTTTAGAACAAAAAATAATGTCCTTTATTGTTCCCGAAGCGAAATTCGAAACCGCCGCGCCCAATGAATGGACCGGCGCGGTTGCTCGAGCCCAGGGAAGCTTGCCCGGAACGAAGGCAAAATTGACCGTAAAGCGAGGTTCGGAGAAGTTGGCCATCGAATTGCCCATTGTCGAACGAGCCGATTGGTTCGCCGAAAATCGAGGACTGATGCTTCGCGAAACAATGGAACGAGTGCATCAAGTGACGTCGTTGTCAGACGCATTTGCTTTGGGGCTTCGCGAAACCAAAGAAGGCATGGCCAACGTGTTTCTGACGCTGAAGAAACTGGTTAGTCGTCAGGTTTCGCCGAAACACCTGGGCGGTCCGTTGACCATTTTTGCGGCTGCCGGAGCCGAGGCATCATTTGGGTTTTCTAGGTTGCTGATCTTTTTAACCGTCTTAAGTGCAAACCTGGCTATCCTCAATTCTCTGCCGATTCCGGTCTTGGATGGCGGACACTTTATGTTCTTGCTTTACGAAGGCGTATTCCGTCGACCGGTCAATGAACGTATTGCTTTCAGCCTAACGATGGTGGGCTTGTGTTTTATTCTTGGATTGATGTTCTTTGTGATTGGCATGGACGTCATGCGGTTTACGGGGATTGGAAGTTGACGCGCACATTTTGAAGTCGCGATTTTTCCTAGCCCGACACCTAAGCGAGGGGAAATTACGGAATACGCTTCTAAAGTCCCTCGCTGATCCATTTTGAAGTTGCGATTTTTCCTAGCCCGACACGTAAGTGAGGGGAAACTGAGTACGTCTGAAGTCCCTCGCTGACGCTTCGGGCTAGGAAATTCCGCCGGAAAACGTACATGCAACTTCAAAACTCGCACACTAGGCACCGCACGGCATAGATCTGTCAGCCGTGCGGAATGCCATTATTCGGGCAAGACGCAATTAATCGCCCACGCCGATGTCCAGATACAAAGCGTCCATGATCAAGTCGACTTCGGCCGATTCGTGTTTTTGCAGCCGATGATAGAACGAAATGAATTGTCGAGGAATCGATTTTTCGAATTCCAACCAAGCTTCGCTGCGACTTAGCGCATCTGCGTTTTCTACCAACCGCCCGATCTCTCGATAGAGTCGATCATGCTGTGACAACAGCTTGGCAGCTTCGTCGCACAACCAGGGTGCGCATTCCAATGGATCGGTAAAGTAACCCAGCGATTCTTCGATAGAAAAATGCATCGCCAAGTCATCGCGAAGCTGCGCCAACGAATCGAC
>JAGQOZ010000047.1 GCA_020426955.1 Planctomycetales bacterium | reverse complement strand
CCTAGCTTGATGTCGCGTCGTTCCACTCCATCTCCGGCGGCAACGTAGCACCAGGTATCTCGTTCCACTTGAATGACGGCTTGAACGGGAATCGACACTACGCCTTCCAGTCGATCCACATGCATGTCCACCACGGCAGTCATGCCGGGCTTGAGATCTTCCACTTTGCCAGTGATTTTGACCACCGTTTCATACGTCTTAACGCTACTAGTATTGAACCAGCCTCCATCGGAAGACGGTACGACGGCCACCTTGCTGACAACGGCGGGATAGACACTTCCTGGAAACGCGTCTACTCGAACCGAAGCCGTCAGTCCGGCTCGAATTTGATCCAACACGGCTTCATGCACTTGTGTCTTGACTTCCATCAGTGACATGTCCGGCAGAGTGCAGATTTCTTGGCGTTCGCGAACGATGGCACCTTCCATGATTTCACCGCCGCCACGACGATCGGGTCGAGCGTAAACGACCATGCCGTCATGCGGAGCAAAGATTTTGGAGTTTTCCAGCTGAGCTTCGTAGCGTTCCAGACGCTCCAATTCCTTTTGTTCGGTGCTTTCGGCTTCCACTTTGGCGGCTAACGCCTGTGCTGCTGACGATTCATTGTCATTGTTTACCTGGACCAGATTGCGTTTGGCCGTTTGGACGGCACCGTCCAGTTGCAGCAATTGCATCTTGCGTTCATAGTTGGTCAGCTTGGTTCGATTGCTTTGATAGGTTTTGATTTGATTGAACGAAGATGCCAATCGGTCTTCGGCTTGTAACAGTTTCAATCGGCTTTGGCGAAGATCGCTTTTGCCGCGATACCCCAGTTCGAACAGTTGCTTCATGCCAGTGTAGTCGACTTGAGCCAGTTCCAAGGCGGACCGAGATTCCAATACCGAATTCTTGGCTTCATCGATTTGGCGTTCGATTTCTTCGACGGCCAGTTGAAACGTTCCGCTGGTGGGATCCACGTACATTTCGCGTTCTAATTCGGCCAATTGAACGGCGAGTTCTGCTTCCTTTAGCGCTGTTTCATTTTGCAGCAATTGGTTCTGGTACTTGGATTCGGCTTGTGTTTTTGCCGAAATGGCTTTCTGGTACGCCAAGACTTGGGTATCCAACCGGTCGCGGATGGAAGCCGAATCAAATTCCACCAACAAGTCCCCTTCTTTGACGGGACTACCATTGGGCACAATGAAAATGATTTGCGTGCCGACGTTGCCGCTGCGATCCGAACTGGAGTTTTCCACTTGGCAAATGACTTTGGTTTCCACTTGGCTATCCAAGCTGCCTCGTTCAGTAACCACAATCGGCAAATCCGATTTCTTGACCGTGTAAAAGACAAATGGCTGTTTGCCTTCACCTTGGCCTACCAAATTCTGAACGCCCAGCCATAGCACTCCGGCACTGACTGCCACAACGGCAAAGAGGGTCAATTTCTTGCCCGTGATCAGGCCTTTCTGGGAAGCGTTCTTGAGCATCGGACTGTGTTCTTCCTTTGTTTGATTGGTAGGTAACATTCCTGTATTCACTTGAACACGGTAAACGATGGAAGGTTACGCTTTCTTGGAGAAAACAACATTCGTGTTCTTGACGTCAGATTCGATTTCACCGTCTCGCAGTTTGAGAACTCGCTTGCTGCGTTCGGCAACTTCGTCTTCGTGCGTAATCATGATGATGGTCTTGCCATCCAAGTTGAGTCGTTCGAACAGCGTCAGGATTTCGTCGGTGGTCTTGGAATCCAGATTCCCCGTGGCTTCGTCGGCGAGAATAAAATAGGGATCATTCGCTAAGCTTCTGGCAATGGCCACGCGCTGTTGCTGACCGCCCGACAGTTCCGTTGGCCGATGATTCAACCGATTTCCCAGGCCCACCATTTCTGCCAATTCCGCACAGACTTCGCGGCTATCCGGCCCCAGTTTGCCTTGGTAGTGCAGTGGAACTTCAATGTTTTCAAGCACCGTCAGTTGCGGGATCAAGTTGTACGACTGGAAAACAAAACCAATTTTAGAAGCGCGAACCAATGACAATTCGTCGTCATCCAGTTCGGCCACATTTTGATCTCCCAAGTAGTACGCTCCCGACGTGGGTCGATCCAAGCAACCCAAAAGATTCAGCAATGTACTCTTACCGGAACCGGACGGTCCCATGACTGACATATATTCGCCAACTTCCACGTCAAAGCTGACGCCTCGTAACGCGTAGACTGTTTCGCCCTTTAAGACGTAGTCCTTGCGAAGATTTTCAACTCGTAATGCGATGTCCATTTTTCTTTTCCTGGGGGTGTTCCAATTTGGGTTACTATTTTCCCAAGAAAAAAAGCGAAAGACTACTGCAAATCCCGCACTTCGCTGGGGAAACCCGCATTTCCCGGCACGCTATTAGGCCCGTGAAGATCCCTTCGAACTGCGCTTTTGGGGGATGCGCAAAATAAAAATCTCGGAGACCAGAAGCGTAACACTGGAGAGGCGTTAAGAAGCTTTGGTCTCCGAGGCGCGGGGCAAATTAACGTACCAGAACACTTACTCGCAACGATTTGGGCAATCTACAGGCGAACGGAAAAAAGCCATATCGTTCATGGACGAGTCCTCCTTTCCCAGCAAGAATGAAACGAAGACACCAATTCCCGGCTACTTTCGTGAACCGATTACCACGCTGTGCGAGCCACTGTAGGCGACACGTTCTGGCCAGCGTTACCAAACAGATGAAGAGTTTTTCATGTCCAAAGTAGAACATGACCAGGGTCGTTTAGTTGAACTGTTACAAAATGGTGATCAACAGGCTTTGGCTGAATTGTTTGCACTCCATACCGCTCGGTTGCACAATCTGATCAGCATGCGATTGGATAAGCGAGTGGCTAGTCGAGTGGATGTGGACGATGTTCTTCAGGAAGTTTTCCTGGATGCGTCCGATCGCATTCACCATTACATGAACGAACATTCCGGTTCCATTTATGTTTGGCTTAGATTGATAGCTATGCAAACCATTGCCAATGTCCATCGGCGCCATTTGGGAACCAAGATGCGAGACGCTAAGCGAGAACGTTCCATCCATCAAGCTCAGCCACCATCGGCAGCGTCAGCGTCGCTAGCACTTCAGCTGTTAGGGCAACTGACATCGCCAAGCCAAGTGGCCATGCGAGAGGAAACGGCGGTGCGCATTGAACGAGCCATTGAAGGCATGAGTGCTTTGGATCAAGAGGTTTTGCGGCTGCGACATTTTGAACAGCTCAGCAATACCGAAATTGCCGAAGTGTTGGACATCAACAAGAAAGCGGCCAGCATTCGCTATGTCCGCGCCCTGAAACGGCTCAAGCACATTCTGGAAGAATTGGATATCGAATAGCGTGTGCCAGACATTGCAGTCGTTTGCATGCGAACCTAGGTGAGACCGAACCATGTCACAATCGTTTCCCAAATCCGATGCCGATCTGCAACGCCTGCGAATCAGTCACGAATCGACCGATTCCACGCATCGCCCGGATTCGCTCAGCAACGCGGCGTCTTCGTCTGCAGCGGCCGACGATCTGGATCTAGACGATTTGGCCGAACAGTTTGCGGAAGAAATTCGTCACGGCGGCAAGCCTTCCATTGAAGCTTACGCCAAGCGGCATGCCGAATTTGCCGATGAAATCCGCGATCTGTTTCCGACCATCTTGACCATGGAGAAACTGAACCGGCGCAAACAAAAAGAGACGCTGGCGGCAAAAGCCAAAGCAGAATTAGATATCGACCAGCTGGGCGATTATCGCGTCATCAACGAGATTGCTCGGGGAGGCATGGGCATTGTCTACGAAGCGGAACAGGTTTCGCTTGGTCGTCGCGTGGCCGTAAAAGTCTTGCCCAAACAGTTGCTCTCCAGCGAAAAAGATATTCAGCGTTTTCAGCGAGAAGCCCTGACGGCGGCCAAATTGCATCACACCAACATTGTTCCCGTCTTTGGCACCGGCGAACAGGACGGCCATCATTACATTGTGATGCAGTACATCATGGGAGTTGGCTTGGATGAAATCCTGTCAGAACTTCGATCCAACGTATTGCGTGAACCCAGCATTTCCATCCGCAGCGATTCCAGCGGAAGCGCTCGTTCACTTCATATCAAACACAATGCGGCAGCGTTATTGCACAGTGAGATTCGCCGGGATTCGTTACAGCGTTCTACCACGCAAAGTTTGTCCGCTTCCATGACGGCCAGCATTGCCGGTTCGAATGGACGAAGCGACGGTTCGACCAAAACGGCCAACCAAGATAATGCTCCAGAGGTATCTTCGCGAACCAGTTCCTCATCGAATCGTCCGGTCACCATCAACGCCAATCTGAATGCCGAATTCTGGCGAAACGTGGCCAAGATTGGTCTGCAAGCCGCCAGCGCATTGCACTACGCTCATTCGCACCACACACTGCATCGCGATATCAAGCCAGGAAACTTGCTGCTGGACGATGAAGGCGTGGTTTGGGTAGCGGACTTTGGTTTGGCCAAAGCCGTTGAACAAGACAATGTCACGTGGACTGGCGACATTGTAGGAACCATAGGATATATGGCGCCCGAACGATTCACAGGGCAAACCGATGAACGTAGCGACATATACGGGTTGGGATTGACGCTGTATGAATTAGTGACGTTCCAGCGTGCGTTTGAAGGCAGGGACAGAGTGTCCGTGATGCAGAAGGTGACCAGTCATCAACTGGCGGCACCTCGGAAACGCAATCCCAGCATTCCCAAAGACCTGGAAACGATCATCCTGAAAGCTACGGCGGCCGATCCGAATGACCGATATCAAACGGCAGAAGAATTGGCGGATGACTTGGACGCCTTCTTGGAAGATCGTCCCATTAAGGCTCGGCGCATGCCGCTGACCGAGCAGTTGGTCCGATGGTGCCGCAAGAATAAAGCCGTGGCCGGTTTGACGGCGGCGGTGGCGGCGCTGCTGATTGCCATTAGCGTGTCCACTTCGGTTGGTTATATGCAACAAGTGGAACAACGCCGCCAAGCCGATGAAATGCGGCGACAGTCGGACCAGTTTGTGGATGAAGCCGTCAATGTTTTGGAGCGAATTTACGGCCAGTTTTCGCCTAACGCAACGGCCATGATGTCGGCATCGTCGATTGAACCGGACGAAGACAGCGGCATGTTTGATTCGCACGATTCGATGCCCATTTCTAAAGATGTGGCCTTTGTTCTAGAGAACTTGCTGTCCTTTTACGATGACCTTTCGCAACGTTCGTCCGATGCTACCAGTGTGTTGGTGAAGTCGGTCATGGCCAATCGACGAGTGGGTGATATTCACTATCGCTTGGGCGATCTCTCGTCCGCTCGATCCGCCTACGAACGAGCGATCGAACGCTTCGGAAGCCTGCCCGACGAAACAAAATTGAATTCAACCATGAACGTGGAATTAGCTCGAGTCTACAACGGGTTGGGCACGGTAGTTCGTTGGAATGGCGAACGAGGCAAAGCGATTGAGGCGCATGAGACGGCGCTACAGCATTTAGAGTCAGCTTTAAAACCAGATCAGTCGGTTCGCTATGAAGTAGCGCACACACATTTCCTGCTCTATCACGCGTTGCACAATCCGTTTCAGCGGCGTCGTGGACCAGCCGAAAGGGACGAAGCAGAAGCGCGCGAACGGCATCTACAGCTTGCCATCCAGCAGCTTGAACAACTACTAACCAGTGAACCAGCGTCCGCCGAATCTCAGTTCTTGTTGGCTCGTTGCTTGGCAGAACGAGGGCAGCAGTTGCGATGGCGAGAATGGCGGCAGCCGGACATGAACGACTTCGAAAAAAATGCCGTCGATCGTTTGACTCATTTGATCGAGCGGTTTCCGCACATGCCAGACTATCCATTCGAACTGGCCAATGTCTACTTGCAAGTCTTTCACAGTATTTCTCGCTACGGTTCGCCTCAACGCAGTGAAGGAAACAAATGCGTTCGCTGCCAACAAGACCTGTTAGAAACAGCGCTGGATGTCACCAAAAATCTGGATCGACGACATCCCAATATTCCTCGCTTCATGCACCAACAAGTGGATATTCAGCGGTTTTTGGGGCGAGTGTACGCGGCGTCGGGCGATTGGCCCAAAGCAGAAACCGCCTACTTGGCCGCCTTGGATCAGGCTCGCAATATCATTGATGAATTTGGAGACGAAGGCGGCTTCCAGTCTTCTCGGCTGCATGACATTCAGCTGGATCGAGCTCAAACGTTGGTGGCATTGGAAGACCACAATACAGCGATCAGTATTTTGCAGTCTTCGATCGAATTCTTTGAAGGACGTCGCGAATCGTTTTCGCAGAATCGCTTTATTCGACGTTGGGTCGAAGGCCGCCTGAAAGACGCGTATCCGCTGTTGTCCACTTCGCTACGAGCGACCGGGGACGAAAACGGCGCGGATGAAGTTCTGTGTAAAGCTCGCGAACTTCGATAGCCAGTCGATCTGATTTTGGTAAACTGAGTTGTTCGAAGTTGCATTCGTAAGCTTTAGTTGCCAAGGGATTTCGTATGGATCGTCGTTCGTTCTTGCACACATCTGCCGCCGTGGGCTTGGCCGCCGCCGCGTCTCCGACACTGTTCGCGCAAGCGGAAACGCCCATCGCGATCATCGATACCCATCAGCATTTGTGGGATCTGACCCAGTTCCAGCCACCGTGGCTGGACGATGCGTCGCCGGTTATTGCTCAGTCGCATACCATCCAGCACTACCTGCAGGCCATCCAGGGGCTCAACATCACCAAAGCCATTTACATGGAAATCGATGTTGCACCGGCCCAGCACGAAAAAGAAATCCAGCACGTCATTCGCATGGCGGAAAATGAGAATCATATGACGGTGGCCGGAGTAGTTTCGGGACGGCCGGCCGAAGAAACTTTCGGCGCCTATATTCGCAAATACTCGGACTGCAAGGCCATCAAAGGCGTGCGTCAAGTGTTGCACGCTTCCACTCCAGCTGGATTCTGCTTGGGAAGACAATTTGTCGCCTCCATGAATTTGCTGGCCGAATTGGATTTTAGTTTTGACCTGTGCATGCGACCAACCGAACTGGACGACGCCTTTGCGTTAGCCAAGCAATGTCCTAACACTAAGTTCATATTAGATCACTGCGGCAACGCCGACCCCAAAGCGTTTTTGAGCGAACAAGCTGGCGGCAACCAAAAGGCCAATCACACCATTGAAGAATGGAAGACCGGGATCAGTCGATTGGCAACGCTGGACAACATGATTTGCAAAATCTCAGGCATTATTGCTCGAGTTCCAGAAACTTGGTCGTCTGACCTGTTAGCTCCGATTGTGAATCACTGCCTGGACGAATTTGGTGAAGATCGAGTCGTCTTTGGTAGCGACTGGCCCGTTTGTAAACTGGGGGCGTCACTGAAGGATTGGGTTACGGCGCTACGAGAAATCGTGTCGAACCGAACCGTGGCACAGCAACAAAAGCTGTTCCACGGTAACGCGCAACGGTTTTACTTGGTTTAAGCGAACGGCGAATGGAGCCATGTCGGTGCCGGCCGCTCCAGCGCACGTAGTGGATGAGGCTACGAATCCTCTGCTTTTACGCCGCGTTGTAGGATTGCTGCGTCTTTTCGTCAATAAACACGAACGTGTCTACCTGAAAACCGCTTACGAACTAGACTACCACAATTCTTGAACAACCGGAGCCAAACCGTTGATACATGAAAAACTCGCGGGCCACCACGCCATCGTCACGCTGCCTGTGCTGTGGGGTGACATGGATGCGTTTGGCCATGTGAATAATGTTCGCCACATTCGCTGGTTCGAATCAGCTCGAGTTGCTTTTCTGGAACAAGCGAATCTGCGTGACATGATGTTGGCCGTCAAGCTGGGGCCAATTTTGGCATCGGTGGCGTGTCACTATCGCAAACAGATCAAATATCCCGATACCATTCACGTCGGTTCGGTCGTGCAGAAATTGGGACGCACCAGCATGACACTGCATCATCGGATTATTAGCCAAACTCACGATGATATTGCTGCCGAAGGAGAATCGGTGGTGGTGATCTTTGACTATCAAACGCAACGCCCAGTTCGCATTCCCGAAGAAGTCCGCCTGGCGATGGAAGCCATGCAGGCCAGTAGCGATTAGTTCAACGCCCAGTGCCAGCTACTCTGTGGCGGAATAACGCGAGTCGTCTGGTCTGTAACAAAACAACAACACTTTGTCGCCGAAGTAGATGGCATTGTTGCTTGGCGGCCGAGCGGACTCTAATCGGCCGGCATGTCCAGTTGTCGCATTTTGCGATAAAGATTCGAACGATGCAGGCCCATGTTTTCGGCCGCTTCGCTCATGTTGCCGCCGGTTCGTTCAATTTGCTTGCGAATGTATTCGACCTGAAAGTCTCGAGTTGCATCGGCCAAAGTCAAATCCAGTGAATAGGTCGGTTCGTCTGAAGTTCGATTTGTAAAAGCCAAATCAGACGATTCGATCGAATCACCCGCAGACAGATACGCCAGACGTTCCATGAGATTGCGGAGTTCTCGAACATTGCCTGGCCAGTGATGTTGCCGCAAACGCGAAACGGCTTCCTTGGACAACGCCGGGACAGGGCGTCGCGCTTTCCGGCAAAACTCATCCAAGAAGTGTTCCGCCAGCTGAATAATATCATCCACTCGTTCTCGCAGCGGAGGCATATCCAGCGTGACCACGTTCAAACGAAAGAACAAGTCTTCTCGGAAACGACGCTCGCGCACCATTTTGGCCAAGTCTTGATTCGTCGCCGCCACCACTCGCGCGTCCGTGGCAATCGGCAGCGAACCGCCCACGCGCACCACTACTTTTTCCTCTAAAACTCGCAACAGTTTGGCTTGCCCACTAAGACTCAAGTCACCAATTTCGTCCAGAAACAACGTACCGCCGGAAGCGAGTTCAAACTTGCCAGCGCGCGCTTCATGTGCATCCGTGAACGCGCCCTTTTCGTGTCCAAACAGTTCGCTTTCCAACAACGTTTCTGCAATGGCCGCGCAGTTAACGGCTACGAAGGGTTCATTTCGCCGAGGACTCAAATAGTGAATCATCCGGCTGACCACTTCCTTGCCGGTTCCGTTTTCGCCCAACACCAACAGGGAAAGATCCGTCTTGGCAACTCGTTCCACTGTCTGCCGCAGTGTTTGCATGGCCTTGGAATCGCCGATCAATCGCACGGACGAAGCGACCTCCTCCACCACTTGCTTACGAGATTCCACCAACTGCTGTATCTGCTGCGAATTTTCCAACGCAATCGCTGCGTGAGACGCCAATTCGACCAACCCTTCTTCGTCGGCGGCCGAAAAATTGCCACCCACTTTGTTGATCAGTTCGAACGCGCCCAGCATCTTACCGTTACGCCCTTTCAAAGGGACACACAGCAGCGTTCGAGTCTGAAAGCCCAACTGCTGATCTACTTGGCGATTCACGTCGTCATGCACCGCTTGTTGGTCTACTCGACGAACCAAATCATGTTGCACCACATCGCCCACCACGCCCGCGTTATCGGGAATGCGAAGTTCGCCACTTTCAATGCCCAGCGCCGGTCGGCCCACCAGTTGATGATTGGGACGGTCCCACAAAAAAATACTGGCTCGTTCTGCCGAAAAAAGTCGAGTGGACGTTTCCGCCATTTGTTCCAGCAGCGGAATGGTTTCCAAGTTCTGGTTCCATTGCGCGGCAATTCCCAAAATCGCTTCCAGACGACGGATTCTCGCGACATTGGTCTGCTGCCGAGTGACCAGATTGGTTGCTTCGGCCGCCGTAGCCGCTGTCGCGTCGAGCCAATCTAGTCGTCGGTCATTTGCCGGACTGGCTTGCACCAACAATAACCGCGAATCATTGGTTCGCTGAAAAAACGGAGCGGCCGCCCACCCAGAATCTTGTACTGCATTACCGGAATCCAGTACTTCCGCTAACAACTTGGACGGCAGCGCGTCGCGATTTTGTTCAGGGAAGCTGGCCAACGAAGTCCATGCGCCTTGCCGATTGGAAACGATCTGCACGCTGGGCAATTTCTGATGCTCACGAATCGACTTCACCGCCAAACGAAGAAATTCGTCAACGGAAGTTGTGCCGGCCGCCAACGAAAACAGTTCTACCGCCAAGGGGATGGCGTCCGGACAGTTGCGAATTCGATCGTTTGCAGCCAATTGTGTCATACGCAGGTTTGCCAAACGTTGATGCATCTAGACAAATGGAATCGCACCATGATAGCGGCATCACGCATTCCAACCAACGCCATTCATCGGGCAGACTATCTGCTAGCGGCTTTTTGCTGGCAGGTCGACTGATTTGGATTTGACACCGTTTTCCCTTCAACGCTACTCTTACGCCACGCGTGCGCCTGGACCTGCATCTTTGCGGTTCATCATTTCATGCGTAACAAACCCTCGATAAGGCTTACTGGAACTTGGAAACATCTAGACCGTTACGCATTGCCGTTGTTTCCACACAGAAACAACTCCACGGAGGCGAACGCCAGGCGTTGCTTTTGGCCGAAGGTTTGCGCGCGGTGGGACATGATTGCCGAATCCTGGTACGTCAAGGCAGTGGCCTCGCCAGCGAACTACGTCGTCGGGGTTTGCCGATGGAGACGTTTTTGGGGCGAGGTCGTAATCCGTTTTCACTGTGGAAATTGCGACGCTTTATCTCCGAATTTCGTCCCGATGTATTGCACTACAATGATTCGCACGCCATTACGTCGGCAGGTATTGCCACGTCCGGGTTGGTTGTGCCGTGTCGGATCGCAGCGCGTCGAGTGGACTTTCCGTTGCGGTCGCCGGGCCGAGTGAGACATTTTGCAGACGGTGTTATTTGCGTGTCGACCGCGACGGCGGAACGCTGCCAAGCCGCAGGACTCGCCGCCAACCAATTGTTTGTGGTTCACGATGGCATTGACCAGGATCTTGCGGCATCGGGCAATCGCGAAAAAGGACGCGCCGCACTGGGACTGAGCGATTCTGTTCCCATGATCTTGGTGGTCGGCAAACTGACTGACTGCAAGGGCCATTCGTATCTACTGGACGCGTTGCCGAAAATTCGCCAAGCGTTTCCCTCGGTTCGAACCTTCTTTGCGGGCGACGGCCACCTGGAAGCGGAACTTCGAACCGAAATCCAACGAAGACAACTCGATGCCTGCGTTACCATGCTGGGCTTTCGCACCGACGTACCTGACTTGATGGCCGCCGCCGATGTGTTGGCGGTACCTTCGCATACCGAAGGTCTGTGCAGTTCCATCATTGATGCTCTGATTGCCGAATGCCCCGTCGTTGCCACCAATTGCGGTGGCATCCCCGACGTGCTTACTCCAGCCGAACTGGACCAACCCTGCGGCGTGCTGGTGAAAGCTCGCGACGCCAACGCTCTGGCTGACGGCATCATCCAAACGTTGGCGGATCAACCGGCTGCTATCCAACGCGCGAGAGCGGGTCGCCAAGTTGCCGAACGGAATTTCACCAAACAGAAAATGGTGGAACGTACGTTGGCCGTCTATCAACAACTACTCGGCACACAAGCTCGCCGCGCTGCGTAGCTAGTCTACCTGCGCCGCTGAGTACCAAACGCCGGAAAATTCCAGCCCACGCTTCCCGCTGATCACATGGTCACACAACCTGTTCCGAGTCCCAGAACACAGAATTCGCATCGACTCCGTACAGCCCCGGTTGAACTCGCTTACCACTTTTCGGAAACGGCACAACAATGGCGCCAAAACCGGGATGGGCCGCACAAAATTCCTGAATCTGATCTTCGCCCATGACGAAAAACGCGGTGGACAGTGCATCGGCTTCCGCGGCAGTAGGTGCGAATGCGGTGACCGACAACGTGCCGTCCACCGGCCAGCCGGTACGAGGGTCCAAGATGTGCCCGAATTTTCGGCCTTGGCAACGAAAATACTGCACGTTAGAACCGCTGGTCCCCATCGCTTGGTCTTGCAGCAACACGGTGCCGAGCCGTCGTTCGGGAAACAGCGGGTTGCCAATTCCCACTGGCCAACCGCCGGTTTGATTGTGGTCTCCGCGCGCCAGAATGCTGCTGTGTCCACCGTGGATCAAGAACGAATCGACGTTTTCTCGCGTCAATTCGTCGGCCATGCGATCCAGTGCGAACCCTTTTCCGATAGCGCCAAAGTTGACCGTGACATTCGGATCAAGAAAGCGAATCGAACTCGCTTGTTCGTCTAACGCAACCAACTGCATGCCGACACTGTTCTTTAATTCGGCAATTTCTTCTTCGGTGGGAATGCGATTGGCAGTGCGACAACTTCGCCACAAAGTAATCAACGGACCACTGGTCAAATCAAACGCGCCGTTTGTCAGCGACGCCAATTGCATTGACAACTGAAACAGCTGAAACAAACTTGCGCTGACACAAACCGGTTGCTGGTAAGCGTGTTGATTGAGGCGAATTACATCACTGTCTTCTCGGTAGACGGTCAGTTCCGATTCAACCTGGTGCACCAGATCCAATGCCGCAGATGCCAGCATGACTTGACGATGCGCGTCTGGATTCAGCATGACGGAAAATTCGCACGCCATGGCTCGAGTGGCCAAGCGGAGCGAACCGTGTGACGCTGGTGCCACTTGGTCCATAAGCTGATCCGCTAACGCTTCGCCTTGTTGACGAATTGAGTCGATGGCCAACTTGCCCGTCAGGAAATCTCGACGTTCGGTGGAGCGAGGTTCCTTTGGCGCGGGATCAGATTCGTCGCTCATGCATCGTCCTCCGGTCCCGGCTTGTCGGCGATGCCGATCAGTGCCGGCGCGTAGGTGCGGCAATCCCATTCGGCAAAGGGAAGCGTCTGAAAGTCAAAACCGATTTCCGCTTCGACCACAATTTGACTGGTGGCCGGCGCCAGTTGATAAAGGTTTTCAACCAGCTCCACCAGTTCGTCTCGTTTGTCTTGAAAGAACCGATACGGCGGACAACAAAACACCAGCCATGGCTGATCGGTCGGCGCATCCGGTTTCTTGCCAAAGGCAAAGGCGTTGCCCACAATCAGTTGGATTCGGCCTTCCAGATCCAACATTTTCAGGTTTTGCCGGATGATTCTGGACGATGGCAAATGCCGTTCGATAATGGTGGCCGACGGCGCGCCGCGACTGATCGATTCGATGGCCAACGCGCCGGTTCCGCCAAACAAGTCGATAGCGTGCATTTGCTTGACGTCTGGACCGACCAGATTGAACAGGGCTTCACGAGTGCGATCCTTCATGGGGCGAACCGTGCGATCACCCGAATAGGCAATTTTTCGGCCGCGGAACGATCCGCCGACAATTCGCAATGTTGTGGGGCCGGATGTTTCGTTCGGATCTCGCGCAGCACGCGACGGTCCATTCGCCTTTTTGGAGTTCGATCGCCTGCGGCTGGAGCGAGCTGCCATGTGTGTGTTTTTCTCTATTCGGTTTTGATTCGGCAAATTCGAAGCGATGAAGGATGCGTGGGCGGCTTCGAAAATCGATCGGTTTGCGTTAGATTGAAGGACTGGTTTTCCGCGTTTCGATCCGATCCGAAGCAAGACAGCGGCGGAAAAAATCGTGAACGTTCGGCGACAAGCTACGTAGCAAAAATGGTACACTTGTCCCTGATTTGGCATAATCTGAATTCTTACATAACCCACAATACTCGCAATAACGAAGGACCTGCAATGAGCTTGAACCGATTTGTCGTCAACTGGCAGCCAATTCTGTGTGTTCTGGCCTTGGTAACGACATGCGTGTCCCCCAGCTGGGCTCAGGATGCAAGAAGCGAACAATTCCAAACGTTGTTTGATGAATGGAAATTAGTCCTTAAGGAACTTCGTGATACCTATGCAGAATACCACATTGCTCCGGACAGCGAATTGGATCGGTTGAGCGAACAGTTTAACCGCGCGGTAGAGCGAGGTGAATTGTTGATGCCCAAGCTGCGCGACGCTGGCATTGCGTCATATAATGCTTCGCCCAACGCAGATCGCGAATTGACTCGGTTCTTGCTGAGCTTGGCAATGGACAATATCGAAAAGGACCGTTACGAAGATGCCAAACTAATCACCGACGCACTGTTGGCAGGCAATGTGGACGAAAAAGTGATTTATGATCTGGCCGGCACGGTAGCCTTTGCCATGAACGATTTTGATACTGCGGAGACTCACCTGAAAGAAGCTGAAGCGCTAGGCGTTCTCTCAAAAGGCGCGGACTACTTGCCGTTGGTGGAGGAATGCAAAACAGCCTGGGCCAAGGAGCAGGAGATTCGACAAGCGGAAGCCGAAGCTGACGATCTGCCTCGAGTGAAACTGCAGACCTCCAAAGGCGATATCGTATTAGAACTGTTTGAAAATGAAGCTCCCGATACCGTGGGCAACTTTGTGAACTTGGTGGAAAAAGGATTTTATGACGGACTGACGTTCCATCGTGTATTGCCGAATTTCATGGCCCAAACAGGATGCCCCAAAGGAGACGGCACCGGGGACGCCGGGTACAAAATCTATTGTGAATGCTATCAGGAAAATCACCGCAACCATTTCCGAGGTAGTCTGAGCATGGCCAAAGGAAATCAACGAGATACCGGTGGTTCTCAGTTCTTTTTGACGTTTGTGCCTACGGCGCATTTGAACGGTCAACATACGGTGTTTGGCCGAGTGATCGAAGGCCTGGACGTGCTGGCGGAAATTCAACGTCGCGATCCATCCAAGCCGGAAGATTCCGCCATTGAGCCGGACAAGATAGTGAAGGCGGAAGTGCTACGAAAACGAGACCACGAATATTCGCCCAACAAAGTTCGCTAAGAGGTTGCCGCGATGAGTGTTGCTAAGATGTAGCATTCGCGCGTTCGGCAAAATACGATCTCCATTCAGGCGAAAGCGCCAGCAAATTGGCAGCTTCCGCCAATTCGTCTGTGGATGCATCGTCGGCAAAAAATCGCAACCGAATGATATCGGCCACGGTCAGAGAATCCGCAGCCGAATGGACGATGGAAACGCGATCGCCCGTAGTGATCTGGCCTTCGCGTAGCACTCGGAAGTAGCAGCCCAACCGTCGGCTATTCAGGAATTGCTTCATGAACTGAGTGTCGTTCATGACCAAGTTCAGCTTAAAGCAAGGCTGACGAGGCTGACTGGCCTCTAGAATGGCCGAGCCGATTTGCAATTGGTCACCAATGTGCAGCGACTCTTCGGTCAATCCGGAAAGGGTCAGATTGTCGCCCAGTATGCCGTACGGCAGCGGTGCCCACGGCGACTGATTCCAGTGTTCATAACCGACTTCAAAGTACGCGTAGACAGCTTGTTCCGTACCGCCATGGTGTTGCAGGTCCACTTGCGTGTCTTGTTCGAATCCCAGCGAACCGACGTGCACCGGCCCAGTCACGGGCAACTTGTGAATGGCCGAATGCACCAACTGGCCTCGATGAGCATACGCTTTTGGCAGGCCCACGTTGACGGAAATGACGCTGATTTCGGCCATTGGGTTTATCGTTTGTCGATGGGCACGAAGTCGCGGAGCGTTTCACCCGTGTAGACTTGTCGCGGTCGACAGATGCGTTTGGTGGGTGAACCGTGCATTTCGACCCAATGGGCAATCCAACCGGGCAGGCGTCCCATGGCGAACAATACGGTAAACATCTGCACCGGAATCCCGATCGCTCGGTAAATCACGCCGGAATAGAAATCGACGTTCGGGTAAAGCTTGCGTTCAGCAAAATAGGGATCGTGAACCGCGTATTCTTCCAGTTCTTTGGCCACATCAAACAGCGGATCCTTGATATGCATCTTGGCAAGCAATTTGTCGCATGCTTTTTTGATAATCAACGCTCGCGGATCATAGTTCTTGTACACGCGGTGACCAAATCCCATCAGCCGGAATTTACTGTTCTTGTCTTTGGCCAAATCGACGTATTTCTTGACGTTGCAGCCATCTTCAATGATTTCTTCCAGCATGTTGACCACAGCTTCATTGGCACCGCCGTGTAGCGGTCCCCACAGGGCACAGATTCCGGCGGAAATGGACGCAAACAAGTTGGCGTCTGCAGAACCAACCATGCGAACGGTGGAGGTGCTGCAGTTTTGTTCGTGATCTGCGTGCACAATCAGCAGCATGTTCAATGCTTCCACAAAGTCAGGGTCGACTTCGTATGGTTCACTGGGCACGGCAAACATCATTCGCAAGAAATTTTCGCAATACGCAAGATCATTGTCCGGATAGATAAACGGCTGCCCGACCGACTTTTTGTAGCTATATGCCGCGATGGTGGGAAGCTTGGCGATGAGTCGAAAGATGGACTTGCTTACTTGCTCTGGATCACGCGGGTCCAGCGAATCCTGATAGAATGTTGACAGCGCACTTACCACGGACGAAAGGATGGCCATGGGGTGGGCGTCACGAGGAAATCCATTATAGAACTCCTTCATGTCTTCGTGCAGCATGGTGTGCCGCCGAATGGACTGTCGAAATTCCTGCAACTGTGTTTCGTTGGGCAATTCGCCGTAGATCAGCAAATAACTGCACTCCACAAAATCGCAGTTCGCCGCTAAGTCTTCAACGGTGTATCCGCGATAACGCAAGACGCCTTCTTCGCCATCTAAAAAAGTGATGGCACTAGTCGTTGCACCGGTGTTAACGTATCCTTCGTCCAGTGTGATCATGCCGGTGTCTCGGCGAAGTGGGCCGATATCAATCGCCTCTTCGGCTTCGGTCCCGGTTACGACGGAAAGTTCCAGCTCTTTACCGTCGACCGTGAGCTTTGCGGTTCGCGACGAATCGACTTTGGGCATTGAAATTTCCTTTCGTAAATGTTGCTGGTCAAGCTAACGAAACACCTCGAAATAACTGGCAAATCCGCCTCGCTTACCATAATCGGGCGTTTGGCCGAATTTTTTTGTCTTCCGCCCATTCTACCCAAAAAATACCCTCGGCAGACAGCGGGGGGACAACCGCCTCTTGTCGCAATCATACCACTGCGGATAAGGCGATCCGCGAATCCAGGTGTCACTGGCCAACAAAGTCGACCTTGTGCCCAACGGGCGGGATTGACATTCCAACTGCGGCATTCGCACAGGAAATCATCGGCTTAGATGACTTTTGCCCTGAAGTTTAGCGACCAACCGCGTTTCCGGCAATTCACCCAACTGTGGAGTGTTTCGCTGCGTCAACTGCACCTGATAACCGCTGAAAGCCGCGTAGTTTTTCTATGCCCCCCGGCCGTTGCAGAAACGGAAAGAACAATCCGCATCATCCGCAGCGAAAAATGGCGACCGCTTTCTGGCAGCGGTTTACGTCCGAATCCTAACCGAACATTTGGATGGTTCTTGTTTATTTCCGCGACTCCAGGTTTCATTCGGAATTCAAAATCCACAGACGCTCGACTGCAACACACTATCAATGGATCACTCGCATCTGATGCGCGGGTTCCAGGCTACCAGCGTTAAGGCAGTCGATCAACAGCCGCAATTTGCCCAGGCTGCGACGATTGAAGTGGAAGACTAATCGAGTTAATTCGGCGAGTTCCGGCTCGTCTTCTTCGGGAAGCGGGCCGCTCAACTGGAAGTCGCCTTGATTCAGGATGTCATGAAAGTGTTCATTGATTTCGGACATCAGTTGATCGCTGGGACGAGCCTGCAATCGCAACAGTAATTTATTGCGCACGTAACGCATGCTGTGATAGACCTTGTAGAATTCCAACACTTCGTTGATCGCGAACTGACAATCATCCGTCAGTTTGTATAGCGCCAAATCTTGTGGCGAAATCATGCCATCGCGAAGCAAACGCTTGGTGATGAAATCGTCAAACATCTGCCAATAGTCGCTGCCCGGTGCGTCTAACAAAACCACCGGCACCATGTCTCGTTTACCCGTTTGCAGCAGCGTTAGTACTTCCAGCGCCTCATCCAAAGTGCCGAATCCGCCTGGCAAACAGACCACCGCGTCACATTCTTTGACAAACATGACTTTGCGAGTGAAAAAGTATTTCATGTTGACCAATTTTTCGTCGCCCAAGATGACCGGATTGGCTTCTTGTTCAAAGGGCAACATGATGTTCAGGCCCATCGAGTTTTCTCGGCCAGCACCTCGATGTCCTGCTTCCATGATCCCGCTGGCGGCACCGGTCACCACCAGCCAATTCTTTTCGGCCATGGCTTTGCCAAATTCAACCGCTTGCGCGTAGGCGGGAGCCGTTTCGTGGGTTCGCGCCGAACCAAACACGGTTACCTTGCGCCTGCGACGATAAGGGCGAAAGACTTTGAAGCCGTAGCGAAGTTCGCGGAGAGCTCGGCTCAGCAGTTTCAGGTCACCTCGAGACGTACCGTCCGAAACCAGCTTTTCTGCGGACTCCTTGATGCGTTCCACCAAGTCTCCGACGTCAACGCCCTTGTTGGATTTAGATTTTGCAGGTTTGCGTTCATCTGCCATGGTTCAATGTTCCTTCACCAAAGACGAATACGTTGTCTGCGATTGTGAATCAAGGTGCCGAACAGGATGCGCAAAAAAATCGACACAAGCCTACATCGTATGCTCGTGCCGTCAAATGAATTCTTGCTAAGTCGCCAGGGGCTAACTTCGGCTGGAGTCGCGACGACTCCTGGACGCCATCATCCACTCGCCGGCTATGGTCAGCAATCGTCGCAAGCTCGAACGGTATTTCGTTCGGCACGGACAACTATTGCCAGGCCAGTTACGCCGACGGTCGATGATAATGCTGGTATGCCAGAACAATTTCGTACAGGTCTGTCGGTATGGTGACTTCTTCGTTTTCAAAATCCTTGACCCAGATCCGTCCCTGTTGATGCGCGTCTACCAGCGTAGCAACCAAGTCACCAAGTGGTACGGTTACCGTGGCCTTGCGAACCGAATGGTCAATCGTCGTGATGTCAGCATTGGCATCGGGGCCGGTATAAATACGAAGATGGCTTCTGGCCATGGTTTCTTGCTCCAAGGGGGAAGGAGAATCGTCGTGTCGAGGCGGAATGATTGCGCAGAACCGCCTTGTCATTCATATCCAGTGCGGTTGGTATCGACCACACGACACAACCAAGTTCACCAAAGGATGCTTCGATCGACGATTCGGGATGAAGAAATTCATTGACATGACGTCAATGCTAGCGTGCCAGTAACATGCAAATATGTCGCTGCTGATTGTCATTGTGGCAGCCAAGGAAAATCGGTACGATTCGCCGAGTGACAAAGGTCGTTTTTGAATTGCAAAGCGCCAGCTGCGTTGCGAGCCAGCGTGGTGTGGTGCATGGTTCGGCACGCAGCGGAACCAGCGTGGGTGAAAGGATTCACAGCATGGCTGAATATCAATTGCACGAATTGGCGTCGCACGTTGGAGGCCGCATCGTCGGCAGTCCGGAAACGCTAATAAAAGACGCAGCGCCGTTGGCCACCGCCGGGCCACAAGACATTACGTTTGCGACCAGTGCCAAGTTCGCGCCGCAGATTCAAAATGCTTTGGCTGCCGCCATTATTTTGCCCGAAGAAATATCGTCCGGTCCGCTGCCCGCCATCTACGTGTCGGACGCTCGAGCCGCGTTCGCAAAAA
>JAGQOZ010000478.1 GCA_020426955.1 Planctomycetales bacterium | reverse complement strand
ACTTTCCTGTGCCTGCTGTTGCGCCGCTTGCAGTTCTTCAGCGGTGTCGGTCAATAACTGTTTGATGTCAGCGGCTTGCTGTTCAGTCATCTGCAGCTGTTGCACAATGTCGTCGTCTGACAACGCCTTGACACCACGAATCCACAGCCGAATCTGGTCCAGGCGTTGCTGTTGTTCCGGCTTGAGAATGGTTGCCAGCTTCTGTTCTGCTCGGTCCGTCAGTGACGACATGATGTCAGCCGACTTTTCGGGCGTTTGATTCCGCGTCTTCCAAATATATGGATCACAAGCGGCCGCCAACCGAGCTAACTGTTGACGCTGCGACGCCGTCACGTTCAGTTCGTTCAAGACAAGTTCGTCTCGAACCAACATCACCAATGGTTCGGGCATGGTGGCAACCGGTAGCTGCCCGTTGGGATTTTGCTGAGCCCACAAGGACGAAGCGAACAAGCTGAGAATCAACCAAACATAAGAACGCATGCTGACTTTCTCTTCCGTACCAGCCGAGGCCCTATTCCACCCAACCACTTGGCCCGCAATCCGATCGATCGAAGCGCCGTGTGGAGCCTTGATTTTGCATGGAAACGGAAGAAAAAATCAAGTGCTTTCGAAGCAGACGCTGGTTTTAACGCAGAATCCAACTATCGACATGTGGAAATTTTGGCTGCCGCAGTACGACCAAAGACATGTGTGGTCCGATTTGTCTAGCGACGCACGTTCTTTGATTCGGTTTCAATTTTGGCCATCATTTCGGTGAAGTGCTTGGCTTGCTGATTGTCACCCAAGTCGCGATGCATCGTTGCCAAATTGCCATAGGGAATGGTCAATGCCACCAAATCCAAGGCACCTTCCTGCACGGCCTCTTGCATCAGTTCGGTTCCCTTCTGGGTCAATTCGATGGCGGTTTGCTTTTCGCCGACGTCCCAAAACGAAATCCCCATGCTGACCATCGGTTCGCCAAACGAACTGTACGGAACCACCGAACTACCTTCTTGGGCTTCAAACGACGTCTTGGCCTTGCGGAACCAGTCGACGGCTCCGGAATGATCTGACTTGGCCAAGGCGTGAATGGATCCCATCAAGAAATACAATTGCCCTTCCACGTACCGATCAAATTGGGACGCATCAACTTCGTGTTGAGCCAACAAGGCGGCGCCGTTTTGTGCATACTTTAGCGCGTTGTCAGTTCGGCCTCGAGCGTTTTCGATCTTGGCTGCGTAGTACAGCGTTTCAATCAGTTCGCGGCGAACTCGAGTGCGATACAGTTCGTCCGATGCTTCGCCAATCAAGCGACGCCCTTCGTTTAACGACTCTTCCGCCGCAACGGTGGCGTCGAAGTTGCCGTCCAGCACCGAATAACACGCCAAGGTCGCTCGGAAAATTTGCATCCGCAGCGTTTCGTCACCTCGATCTTCTTCAATCAGATCTTCTGCCAATTCGGTAGCGCGAATCAACCATTTAGGCACCACTTCTTGTTGCTTTTGGAATTCGCCCACGGCAATATCCTGAGCAATCGACAGATGCGCGTCGACCAGAATATCTTTGGCCATGCGACGAATGGCAAACTTGCGATTATTGATTTCCGCCATGGCCGTTTCCACCGAAGCCATGTGCTGTTTCAGCGCGTCCGCAGGTGCAGCGGTGTCACTCATGGCCAACAGGTTGCCCAACTGACATTGGCCTCGAGCTTTCACCACGGCAGGCGTGGTGGTGTCATCCACTACCGTCCGAGTTTCATGGATGGCGTTGGTAATGTCACC
Organism: Planctomycetales bacterium; assembly: GCA_020426955.1. Classification (GTDB taxonomy): domain Bacteria; phylum Planctomycetota; class Planctomycetia; order Pirellulales; family Pirellulaceae; genus JAGQOZ01. The sequence continues at coordinate 3,024 of JAGQOZ010000478.1, read as the reverse complement.
CGCTTCGGCGGTGAGTCGAGCGGCCGTTAGGCGATACAATCCCGTGGACGGAGACATAGAAACCGCTTTGTTGGCAAATTCCATCGCCTCGGTCACTCGGCCTGCATCGGCTAACAATTCGGACTTCATCCAGACGGCGTGCGCGTCGTTTGGATCCAATTGAATGGCCATATCCAAATCGGAAAGGCTTTGCGTGATCAAATGATTCCGATCATGTTCTGCTCGTAGACGGAACAATTCGGCGTTGATCGGTTCCAAGCCTATCGAAGCGACTTTCTGTTCGCTTGGTTCGCCGGAATAGATCAGCATGACACCTCGTTCCGGTACCGCCAATCCTAAGACTTGTCCAAATTCGTCCGGAATTTCGACAGGCGAAAACTCGGCGAGCCCCAGTTTTTCGATGACGGACGTAGCGTCTTGCGGCTCTTCAATATGCACTACCATCGAATCGATTTTCAGCGAATCATCTTCAATGGACGTGCCCGAAGTCAGCAGATCAATCTGGCGAAAACCGGGCAGTTTGTAGACCAACTTTTCTGCGCCGTCCACTTCCAAAAGTTTACCAGGCGAACCCCACAAGGCTTTGACTTCAGCCGCCGTGGAACTGCCGGGACTGATCGACTGGAAGGCCAGCGGCGTTGCGGAAGCATCTTCCGACGCACCAAACAGAGACAACGGTTCGGCGGGCCGGACACTGGCCAGCGTGGTCACCGGCGCCGGTTCTTGGACAACTTGAACGTTGGGCTTGGTTTCCACAACTGCAGCTGGTGTGGGGACGGCCTGTGGTGTTGGGACAGCATCGCCAGGAATGGCCAATTCGGGGACGCCAGACCGTTTGACAATCTTGGGCTGTGTCGGAGCGGTGGCAGGCGTTTGGCGTTGCAGCTCCAGTTTGGAATCACTTCGCACCGTTTCGCGAACCGGCGGCACAAAACGCTCGGTCGTCGGAACCAAGCTGCCAGCGTCGACTTCTTGCCGAGGCGTGTCGGGAAATACTTCGCGAAATTGGCCGAACGCCGCGTCGGTCGTCATGAGCAACGACGCCGCACAAAACGTGAGACGAAGCTTGGTTTTACGACGAACTGACATGAAACAATCCTCCCTCGTCTGTACGAATCGAGCCACATTTGTCAAAGTAAGTGGCTGAATTCGCGCAGTGTGCCGTGTATCAAGTGCCTAGCGCCGGAAGCCAATCGTTTCGCCAAACGGAACGTTCGCAAATGCCCACCTAGTTGGGCGATGAACCGATTTCCAGCGCAGTAAACTGTTCTCATGTACTGTTGATCGGACGGACGGCATTTTAGGTACAATCCGTTCATCTGTTTTTATTGGCTTTTCCGTTATTTGTCCGGCAGCACCGAGCTGTCGTGATATTCCGTAACCACTTGAAGTGAATGCTATGACGTCACAGGACCTATCCCGCTATTGTGAAGATGTTGCGAAACGAGCGAAATTGGCGGCCGCAGCATTGGTGCAAGTTTCTGATTCGGCAAAAAATATGTGGCTGAAGAAATCGGCCGAACGCCTGCGCCAACAATCGGACGTGATTCTGCAAGCCAACGAAAAAGATATCCAAGCGGCGCCAGAATTCGGACTGACCGACGCGCAAATCGATCGACTTCGCTTGAACTCGGAACGCATTGATAGCATTGCCGGCGCGCTGGAACAGATTGCCATGTTGCCCAGCCCGATTGGCCGAATCATCGATTCCTCGGTTCGCCCCAATGGCCTGCGAATTGACAAAGTCCGAGTCCCATTGGGTGTGGTTTTCTTCATCTACGAATCTCGGCCCAACGTTACTGCCGACGCCGCGGCCATTTGTATGAAGAGCGGCAATGCGGTGATCTTGCGGGGCGGCAAAGAAGCGGCACATTCCAGTCAAGCGATTGTGGATATTCTGGCGCAAGTGGCAACGGAATGCGGACTGCCGGCAGACGCGGTCCAGCTGGTGGCGACACGTGACCGAGCGGCCGTGGGGCATTTTCTGAAGTTGGATCAGTGTATTGACGTCGCGATTCCTCGAGGTGGTGAAGGGTTGATTCGCCGAGTCACTTCGGAGGCCACCATGCCGGTGATCAAACACTTTGACGGAAATTGCCACGTCTACGTCGATGCCGCGGCCGACTTGGACAAAGCGCTGCAAATTGTCGTCAATTCCAAGTGCCAGCGGATGGGCGTTTGCAACGCCGCAGAATCGTTGGTCTTGCATCAAGCCATCGCCGCTGCGTTTTTGCCGAAATTGGCCGAGGCTTTTCAGCCGTTTCAGATTGAGATGCGAGGTGACGCGGCGGCGCGAACCATTTTGGATTCGATCCAACCGGCTACCGACGAAGACTTTGCCGCCGAATATCTGGGGCCTATCATTTCGATCAAAATCGTTTCGTCACTGGACGAAGCCATCAATCACATCAACCACTACAGTTCGGGACACACGGAAGCGATTGTCACCAATGACCTGCAGGCGTCGCAACAGTTTACCAACCGCATTGATAGCTCGGCTGTCATGGTCAACGCTAGCACTCGGTTCAATGACGGCGGTGAATTTGGGCTGGGCGCGGAAATTGGCATTAGTACCGACAAGTTTCATGCGCGAGGCCCTTGCGGCATTGACGAACTGACCAGCTACAAATATGTGGTTCACGGCGACGGCCAAATCCGTTAAAAGACGCATGTAAGATCTTGTTGCAGGTTGCAGCTGGTTTGCACAACCGATCGAATGTTGATGCCAGATGGAAAAATGTCGCAAAGGAAGGCGAACATGCGTGCTCCACTGACCGAGGAAGAACGAGAGTTTCTTTCGGCACCTTTAACAAATACCGAAGCCGAATCCGCGTCGTTGCCAGTGTCGAAAGAACCACAGCAACTAACGGCGCAGCAACGTCGCACGCTGTCTCAGTTTCATCAAGCGGTGGCCAAGCAATTTAGCGAATCATTGTCCGAGGCCGTGCAACAGACGGTGGACGTGGAATTGGTACAAGTCACTGATGGAACGTACAGCCAGTTTGTACATAGCCGTAGTCAGAC
>JAGQOZ010000477.1 GCA_020426955.1 Planctomycetales bacterium | reverse complement strand
TCGAGACATCCATTGGGCCTTGTCTGCTCGTGGTGAAAAGTGGATGGTCAAACAACGCGAAGGCCCAAGTCAGTTTTCTGCGACGGTACATTTAGATATCGAAACTTTTCGGCACGGATCGCCTGCAGAGTTATTCGAATGGGGAATCCGGCTAGCCGCAGGCATGGCCGAATCGCTGCGACACCAACAGGCTCGCTTGACATTTCATTGTGGCGATCAGACCTTCGTTTTGATCACTGCGGCAGACCGAACGCAGTGGCTGGATCAACTGGCCCGCATCGATCTTGATGACGTTGATCACTGCCATTCACGTCAATCAAGTCGTGGCGACATCAGTTTTCAGGTGATGGCTGCTGGAGTCGCTGATACGCCAGCAAGTTCGGCTGTGAACGAACAGGAACGCCAGGCGAAATCGGATCACCAGCTGCTGGTTCGATACAACTTCGCACGATCTGGTTCTGGCGGCACGCTTAACGCGACGTGGATCGAAGACGCACGGCGCGAACTCGCCACCACTTGGCAATCTCATTTTCGAAGTCGCGTAGCATAGGTCGCAAGGTACTGGTGATGACTCGACAGTTCACGCAAGACAATTTGTTCGTACCCAGACGCATCGGGATATTGTCGTTGACATGCGTCACGATGGCGACTTTCGCATTGGTCGCAAACAACGCCCCTGCCCGCTGGCTGCCGTGGGCCGAAGTTGGGTTTAGTGCGTTGGCCCTATGGATGATTGTGGGCGGAACATGGATGTTTCCTCGCATGTCAGATGGTGTTCGCAAGGTCGTGCCGCTAGGAGCATTCCTGCTGCCCATGTTGTTTCACTTTCTAGTGCGGCAACAATCGGCTTGTGGGTTGTCGTTAGAGATTCAGGTGATTGCCGGGCTTCGCAACTTGTCTGCTTCGCTGTTGTTCTTGCCCCAAGAGAAATCGTCGTATGGGCTGGCAATGGGAGCCAGCGTGTTAGCGATTGTGGCAGTCTATCTACAGCACTTCACGGTCTTCACTTCGCTGGTTGTCGTCTGCTTCTTAGCAAGCGGACTGTGGTGGCTGATGGTTCGCAATTGGAGTCTCTTACCAGCAACAGCGGCGCATAGTGCAGTTCGACGTATTCCCGGCAAGGCTCAGCTGAGCGTGTTGTTACTGATGATTTTTGTGGGCGGGATGGCAATCTTGTCTGTTCGTTCCAGCAACACCACCATGGCCTTGGCGGGTTCATGCCCAGTTCTGGTGGTCAGGCGTGGAGTTCGCCGTTTGCGACCAGCGGAGTTGGCGATGGCGAGCAGATGGTTTCGGGCACGGACGATGCAAAGAGTTTTGGCCCGATCGATTCCGGTATTTTCCTGGAGTCGGAACAGCCGTCGATTTATGACATCTTCAATGACATGTATAGCGAACCGACGAGTCGAAAACGCAAAGTGACTCGTTCCATTCCACTGGCACCACAAGACACCAAGATGAATCATCAGCATTTGGCACGCACCGAACAGGCCACCCGCGAATTCACCGCAGTGCGTCGTCCCAGCGCCCCAAAGCCGAAGAATCTAAAGTTGGATACGATTCGATCTGATGCCTTGTTTTATGTGAGTGGTCGAGTTCCGGTGCACTTGGCGCACGAATACTATAATTGCTGGGACGGGCAGACGCTTTCGCATGATGGAATGGCAAGTCTTCCACAACTGGCATTGTCTCAGGCGAACAACCAAAACTGGGTCACATGGCAAGGCGCTACTTCATCCTTCGACGTGACCCCGACAGTCGAAGATCGCGTCCTGCGAATGGCTCGCTTCCAGTCCGCTCGTGTTCCCAGTCCTGCGAATATGCAAGCCGTGCATATTGATCGCATCCATTCGGCAGCGTTCTTCGCGTGGACTCCAGACCGAGTCCTTTGCTTCGCTCGCGACCAGATTCCTAGTCTGACGGTCTTGCATCTAAGATCGTTGGGAGTGAATCGCAATGCATTGGACGGTCAAGTTTTCCAACGCTCGGCGATGCCGGATGGTTTGCCGCTGGACCCGGGCGTGACCCAATTGTTAAAGCAATGGACAAGGAACGCCAAGACCGACTGGCAAACGATTCAAGCGGTGGCTCAGGGAATTCGCCAGCGTTGCCAATTAGATCCCGAGCGAACCATCCATAGCGAAGGCGAATGTTCGCGGGATGTAGTGCAATCGTTCTTGATGGACCAGCAGTCTGGACAGGACTATCTATTTGCCATCACGACGGCTCGGCTGTTGCGTCAACTAGGGTACCGCGTTCAAGTTGTCAGCGGTTTTTATGCTCAGCCGCAGAACTATCATCCAGTGGCTCGACAGACGGCGGTCTATCCGGAGGACATTCATTTTTGGGTTGAAGTTCAGACAGACAAAGGCGTTTCGGTCATTGTGGATGCTTGCCCTGGATATGAGGTCATGTCCGCCGAACTCAGTGGATGGCAGAAGGCCGTAGCCTGCGTACAGTCATTGGTTGGCTGGACGATAGCGAATCAAACCATTCTGCTGCCGATGTTTGCCGCATGGGCGTTGATCGTCTGGTGGCGTCAGCGTGTTTACGTCGGTTTCTTGACGCTATTGTGGGCTTGGCCTGGCAAGCGAACGAATCGCACTCTGGTTCGCTGGACGCTGACGCTACTAGATGCAAGGTGTCGTTTGCACAAACACATTCGACCACAGCACTGTCCCGTAGAAAAATGGTTGGACAGGCTGATCGAAGCGACGCCAAGTGACCATGGCCATGAGCTACTGGTTTTTCGAGGACTAGTTCAATGGGCGCTGTATTCGCCCAATACGACTGCGATCGATTCGCATGAGGTTCGACGAATCTGCAGACAATCGCTTCGCACACTTTCACCACGTCGTTTCTCATCAGCTCCTATCGCAATAGGTGTCCCACAACAATGAACTCCACACTGCAACAACAATCGCAGCACCAAGTCCAATCGCTTCGATACGTCTTGAACCAAGTTCTGGTCGGCAAGCAGAATGTGGTTGAAATGGTGTTGGCGTGCCTACTGGCTCGTGGACATTTGCTGATGGAGGATCTGCCGGGTTTGGGGAAGACGACGCTGGCCAAGGCAATTGCCAGTGCCGTGTCGGCAGACTTCGCTCGGATTCAATGCACGCCGGACCTGCTACCCAGTGATGTGACGGGTTTCAGCATGTTCAATCAAAAGAGTCGCGAATTCGAGTTTCATCGGGGTCCGGTCTTTTCGGATATCTTGCTGGCTGACGAAATCAACCGCACTACGCCTCGCACACAAAGCGCTCTATTCGAAGCGATGGCCGAACGGCAAGTGACAGTGGAAGGGCAGCCGCACTTTCTTTCCGAAACCTTCTTTGTGATTGCCACACAGAATCCACTCGAAAGTCTGGGTACCTTTCCATTGCCCGAAGCACAACTAGATCGATTCGCCCTGAAACTAAAGATTGGTTATCCCGATCCGGCCAGCGAAATCGATATGCTGGCGGCCGCAGTGGGCCAAAGGCAATTCGAATCGAAAGCGATCGCTCCCGTATTGAATCTCCGGCAGCTTCAGCGATTGCAGCGAGAAGTGGCGGCGGTGAATGTGTGCACCGAGGTGCAACGCTACTTGGTGCGGCTGGCCGAATACACTCGGCGTCATTCGCGAATCCACCTCGGTATCAGTCCTCGAGGGCTAATGATTTGGCAATCCCTGGCACAGGCAAAGGCGTTTCTGGATGATCGCCAATTCGTTTCACCCGAAGACGTGCAGCAGATGGCCGTCCCGGTATTGTCCGTCAGATTATTTGGTGAATTTGATTCGACGGAAGCTATGGTTGCCGACGTCCTGCAATCGACACCCGTTCCCGTCTGACATGGCGAAATTCAACTTGGTCTTTCCCGTATGGACTTGTTTCCTCCCTCTTTTTGAAAGCACGAATGATGAAAAAACGGCAACGAATGGCAATTCAGTTTGCAGGCGTAGTACTGCTGATGGGCCTGGTAACGGCTTGCAAGCAAAGCCCAGAAGCGGAAGAACATGCGCACGATCACCATGACGAACATGCTTCGGTCTTAGCCAGTTTCGAAAGTAGCGTGGAAGACGTCTTGGAACACGGCGCTACCATCCAGGAAGCCTTTGAATCAGACAGTCCTGACGCAGCCCATGATGCACTCCACATTATTGGTCACTTGATTGAAACACTTCCCGAACTGGCCGTTGATACTGACTTGTCTGAGTCCGATTGGTCCGAAGTCAAATCCGCATCAGATCAACTGATGGAAGCATATGGGCATGTGGACGCACAGTTCCATGGCGTGACGGACGGACCGTCGTTTGCAGATGTGAAACCGACCATCCTGCAAGCGACCGAAGTCTTGCGGAAATTGGCCGACAAATCAGCGGCCGCAAAGCCACAGCAGCCATAGCCTTGGCGACAAGAAGACAGAAAGCGAATATTGATGACGACAATAACGGCAGGAATGCTGCTTCGGTTTATCGAGGCAGCCTTGGCAGCAGCGCCAACACTGTTGATAGGCGCCGTGGTAGCGGGTGTCCTGCGGCACTTGGTCGGTACCGAGCGAACTCGACAATTGTTTGGTGGTGAAACTTGGCGAGGCCAACTCAAAGCGTGGGCGTGGGGCATGCTGCTACCGGTTTGTTCGCTGGGAGTGTTTCCCATCATGGCCGAATTGCGACGCTCGAAAGTCTCCACTGGTTCGATCATTACCTTCGCTTTGACGGCGCCGTTGTTCAATCCGTTGTCTTTGCTGTACGGCTTTTCGCTCGCTACACCCGGCATGGTGTTTGCGTTTGCCTTCGCGAGTTTGATTATCGTG
>JAGQOZ010000476.1 GCA_020426955.1 Planctomycetales bacterium | reverse complement strand
CACACACAGCGACGCGACGAGCCCGACAACACCGACGAATAGCCCCATTTGCGTGCGAATCTTTTTCATGTTTCTTACCTTTCATGTTCAGAACGAAAAAACGCAAACCAATCACGGTCTGTACCAACGCAACGCGAGACTGTGACAGACGCAAACAGAAAAAAATGATTCGCGAAAGAATTCAAGGCGCGGTCAAGCAAGACCGACGGCCAGTTGCGGTTTGCTGCCACAGCGAGGATGAAACGCCAATTGAGACCTTCGCCAGTTACGGTTTGGCGTGTTGGATGGTTTCGCCCAACGGAACGGAAATCACTTCGCCGCCAATGTCAATCGAAGCAGCGTTGGCGTCAACGGCGTAAACGACAAAGCTTCGGCCCGCCACGGTCAATTCGTCGCCTTGTTGAGCAATCAAGGACGGTCCGCTGGGCGGGCTGAGCCAAACTTCTAGTTGACCGTTCGCGTCTTTGGTAATGGCGGTCAAGCGAATCGACTGCAAGACCTTGTCTCCGCCACCGCTGCTGAACAGATTGCGGCGACCAATCGAACGATACGCATCGACATCGTCAAACGCCAACGCTCCGGGCTGCGGTGTGGGCAGCGAATCCGTCGATTCGGCTGTGGGCAATGATAACGCTTCGATAGAAATGGACGCGTCCACTTTGCCGGACGATGTCGGATTCAGCGTGATGGATCGAATGCGGTGGAGGTAGCCCGTTTCGTAAAACGCATGTAAGAAAGACGTCAACTGTTCCAGCGTCCCGGTGCCTCGGATAGAAAACGAAATCGAACGAACCAAATTCTGATGATTCATGGGCTGACCGGCGTTGACGCTGGTCCGAGCTAACCCGGCGGATTCAATCACTTCCAGCAACCAGTTTCGATAGTCGGCAATGGCCAGCTCCAAGTCACTAGGCAGACTACGCTGTTGCAATTGTGGCAACGATTCCAGCAGCCGCTCTTCTTCTCGAACTGCCAGTTTACTGTCCAGCAATTTGTCCTTCAGCGGTTTGGTCTTACGTTGTTCGGCTTCCAATGGCTGGACATACAGACTTCGATACGCCAAGTCGCCGACATAGAAGACGGCAATCACGCCCAACAGACCTACCAACACCAGACGTTGACGATTCACGGTGATTCCTCGTTCTGCAGATCCGTCACTTCCGAAGCGGGATTCTCCGTTGCTGAATCAATCGGGTTCTTTGGATCCAGCGTTGGAACTTCGGCCTGCAAGCTGTCGGTCGTGGCGGACATTGCATCTCGAACCGCCAGCGCTTGTTGATACGCTTCTTTGGTTCGAGCCCTAATAACAACATTGGTTTCGAACTGGAATGCGTAGTCGCCGGTGCTGGCCGATTCGGTGATGCGTTTGCTGCTTACGCTGTGATGATCGTCTCGCAAATTCGCTTCAAAATTGGCCAACACCGTTGGGTCAGCCACACGAACGCTCATCACCACCGCGCCGTTGTTGCCATTGGATTGAGCCAACGTCATGCGATCCACCACCGCGGCTTCGCCTTCGGGAAAGCGTTCTGACAGATCCTTCAGTTCGTCCAGCCAATTCACTTCGCCGTTTTGCCAAGCCTGCACCCATTTGACCGTCGCGGTCTTTTTCTGCAGCTTTTCCAGGAACGCATTGGACTTATCCAGTTCGCTAACCACTTCCTGATTTTCTTGACGAACATCCACAATGTCCGCTCGCAACGACCAGCCGATGATGCCCATCGCCACCGTGGCCAGCGAACCATACAACGCCGCTTTCTTGCGGTAGTCGGGCGGAGCCGGAGGCTGTTTGGGGTGAATGAAATCAATGGACACCGAATCTTCCGCATGATCGCGAACCATGCCCACCAACGCGGAATACAGATGAGCTTGTTTGCTAACCGCGCCGCTGGCAAACGCCAATTGATCAAATGGATTCAAAATAGTCACCGGCAAGGCGGCTTCTTCCGCCAAGTTTTCAATCAGCACATGACTGTGCTTGGTGTTGCCAAAGACGTAAATTCGATCCACTTCGGGCGCATCGGCTTCTTCGCTGGGTTTGACCATGATGGTTCGCACCACTTCCGTCGCCAGCAACTTGGCTTCGTCGCGTTCTTCTAATCCGTTGGGCAGCTGGACGGTCCGAGTAAACTCGACATGCCCATTGGCGTACACGGAAAGATCGGCGATATCCACATTCCGATTGATCACCAAACAAGGTGCATTTTTGTTTCCTGCAATGCGTCCAAACAAGCTGGCGATGGCATACGGTCTGGGAATGATACGATGCGGAGTCACCTTGGCAAATTGACAAGCGGCGTCCATTTCTTGCCGAGCGTCTTCGCGTAGCACCGCCGCGTCAACTCGGCGCGCGGTATCTTCGGCTGATCGAGGTTGCCGGAGCACAAAGTCTATGGACGCTCGATCCAAGTTTTCGCCCAAACGCCGCGCCACTTCGCTGCGAACCATGTTGGGCAATTCGGCATCCGTGGCGGGCGGCAACGTTAGTTCCAAGATTTCTAATTGCGAACGTCCGACGCCGACCAGAACTTCGCACTTCTTCAAGCGATTACGATCTAACACTGCCTGAATCGCTTGGCCCACTGCAGCTGCGGGAGGCGAATCATCGTCGTCTGCATCGGCAATCGATTCCGTCCCTAGATCCACTACCGTGATGTGCTGCCGTTTGATACGAGTCAGCAAGTAGGTCAATTGCCTTGCGTTCCACGTAACTGCCAAGCAGATGCCGACATTCTTGGATGGACTGCGAGCCATAAACGATACAATTTTGAAATCAATGGACTAAAAGGCAGGGGAAAGGCTGGTGGGACTTGTTCCACTGGCAGATGTCGGCGAATTCACAAGATCGCCGGCGGTGTAAGCCAATTCGGAATACAAGAAGCCTCGTCCAAGCTTGGTAAGGTCCCTATAGTATACCGTTTCTGGCGGTTGCACGGTACCGTCTACTCCCACGATGCACCGGCTCCACGGCGATCGCCCATCATAGAATCCAATGATTTGTGCTCGATACGTATCACCGCCGCTGGTAAACCAATTCAACGCAGACAATTCCTCCACAGACAGAATTTCCTGCGTATACAGCCACACGGGATGCACATAATGCAACGCGTCTTCCGGCGAAATGTTCGCTCGCTGCTGGAGGATCTGATCCACTGTTTCGGACCGTAGCCCTGGCACCGTCAACAGAACTTCACGATTGGCCGAATGGACATTGATTCGACCTTGAATCACCGGTCGGCCCGTCAGTGTACTCGCGTCAAAAAAACGAATCGTTCGCTCGGGATCGTTCGCAGCCGATTTGAACGGGCTGACAAACGAATCGTACTGCGGATTTTGTTGGCCATCGCCTTGACTATTTGCTCTTGGAATTTTCACGACAGCCGTCAGCAGCACTTCGATCGACTCGATTTCATATTGCGGTGGTTCGCTCAAACGAGGCGTCGGGAATTGCGAACTGAGATTCGAAGTGTCGTCGGTCGACGCCGAATTCGCCTGTCCGCCTGGAGTTTCCGGCGGAGCTGTGGAAGACAGATCGGTTGTGCTGGTCACGTTGGTGACTTGGTTCGAACCAGTCGCATTGTCGTTCGAAGCAGGCGGTGGCGAGTTCGATTCCACTGGACCATATTGTCGTAACGCAATCACAAAGTTCGCAATCTGTTCGTCAAACGAATCTTGCAATACCGAATGCAGTTGTGACAAATCTTTGTCATTCAAATGGATCCGCCGGCGACCGTAGTAATCGACATTACGTTCTTTGGAGGTCGGCACCAATAACCGGTCCCATGGTTGCAATATTCCCGTGTTATCGGCAGTGCTTCCCGCTTCGGTCGCACCTTGCGTTGGCTGATTGAACGTAGGAATCACCGGGACGGTGGATACCGAGGCCGGAGTTTCCGTGCCATCCAACGGCGCTGCAGTGGCCGAATCTAGCAGATTGGCTGCGGCGACAGTATCGGATTGATAATTGAAATCTTTGTCCTGGCCAAACAGCAGCGCCGCCGAAACATCACGAACCAATAGCAGTTCGTCCAGCGATGTCGGAATTCGATTGGGTACCTTACGAGGAGGTTGTAGCTGTGCGTAATAGTCCGCTTCAGCACCGAATTCTCGAGTCTCATCGTCTTCGTCAATCCAGTCCAAGATGGCGTCGGCCAGCGATTCGGTCATGCCCGGCAGCTGCATCAGCGACGTGCGTCCTGCGCCGGGTTGCAGCTGATCCCACTGTAATACCGCTGCCAGTGACAACTTGCTGGCATCACGTTCCAATCCGAACCGAAACGAATTAGCTCCATCCAGATTGCTATTCGAATCGGGCAAAGTCGAATTGGGCAAACTGAATTGCGGTGCAACAATGCTGAAACAACCCAGCCGAGTACTCCCTTCGATCACGTCCACCGCTTGAGCTTTGAAACGCAGGTTGTTGTCTGCGCCACCAAACAGATCTTGCTGTTGGCGAGACATCCCGGCGAACGACGTGGCATAGGCGATTCCCGATTCGCGAACCGATGCCACTTGTAACAAATCGCCTCGCGCCACGGTCGCTCGGTATTCAGCTTGCATGCGAATCGAAAACCCATATGCCGCCAAACTGATCAGCAGTATGACAATCGTCACGGTAAACAGAATGGCGCCACGTCGCGCCGAATGCTGAGCGAAGCGGAGAGCCGTTTTGTTCATTGAGTGTCGCTCCTGGGTTGCGAGCTCATACCGCCAAGGGCGTCAAAGCCACTGCCTGCTTCTTCGTCCATGAACTCGTCACCGGTGTAAACTGTGGGTCGCAAGACGACCACCCAGCGATTGGGCAGG
>JAGQOZ010000475.1 GCA_020426955.1 Planctomycetales bacterium | reverse complement strand
ATACGCTGTTTCGCAACAACGCCGATGGCACGTTTACAGATGTCAGTGCCGAGAGTGGCATTGGTCAAATACATTTGCCCAGCATGGGAGCGATCGCGTCGGACGTCGACCAAGACGGGCACGTTGATATTTTGGTAGCGAACGACGGACAGGCCAATTCGCTTTACCGCAACCAAGGCAACGGCCAATTTGTCGAACAAGCGTTGTTAATGGGGTTCGCTTACGATGCCATGGGAAAGACGCACGCCAGCATGGGAGTGGAATCGGCGGACTTTGACAATGACGGCTGGTTGGATTACCACGTGACGTCGTTTCAAGGCGAAGCCGCATCGCTGTACCGCAACTTGAAAGGCAAATATCTGGATGACGTTTCGGTGCGCTGGAACGCCGCCGCGGTCACTCGTCCGCCAGTCACCTGGGGCAATGCGGCGGTGGATTTGGATTCAGATGGATTTCAAGATCTCTTGATTGCCTGCGGGCACTTGTATGATCGCGTGACCCAGATCGATTCCACTACTAGGTACGAATTGCCGAATCTTGTGCTGCGGAATGAATCCGGAAAACGGTTTGCGGACGTTTCGTCCCAAGCGGGCGACGGGTTGCAAGTGGCGGCGGTCAGCCGAGGTGTCGCGGTGGATGATTTAGACAATGATGGCGATGTCGATATCGTGATTTCGAATTTGCGAAGTCGTCCTACCATTCTGCGAAATGATTCGAACCCAGCGCCACACTTTTTACAGCTCAAGCTCCGCACACAGGGACCGAATCGATTTGCGATAGGTGCTCGAGTCACCTTGCGGACCAAGTCACTGCAGTTGAGCCAGGAAGTTCACAGCGGGCGAGGCTACCAAGGTCACTTTGGTGATCGTCTCTACTTTGGACTCGGCCCCGATTCTGTCGTAGAATGGTTAACCATCCACTGGCCCGATGGCACCGTCCAGCGTGAACGTAATATTCCAGCGAATCAGATTCTGGAGATTCAGCAACGTGAAAACTGAAAGGAAGCCAATTCGCAGACTACCGTTCGGTTTGGTTATCGTCTGGGCATGGCTGCAGGCGGCTAGTTTGTTCGCACAGTCAGGCCAGGAACTGCCTGACAAGAATGTGTCCCAACAGGCGGAAGCTATCAAGACGCAACAATTGGCCATTGGGAAGCAGGCGACGAAGGATTTTTCACAGGACTTTCATGCGTGGCGAATTCTGGGGTTCGTCTACAGCAGCCACGGCCATCAGGATGAAATGGTCGAATGCTGGAGAATGGCACTGCCGCTGGCTCCTGAGCCAACCGAAATCCTGGACCAGCTGGCCAAGCAGGCGGCTAAGGTCGAGCAACACCAGCAAGCGGTCGAATATTGGCAACAGATCTTAAGTGCCGACAAGACGGTGCCGTTGCTATATCGAAATCTGGCCGCTTCGCAGTTGGTATTGGGGCAAGTGGATGATGCGATTCGAGCCTTAGAAATGCAGATCAAGCAAACGCCCGAAGATGCGGAAACGCTGTACCTGCTGGGGAATGCTCGGTTCGAATTGCAAGACTTCGCCAAGGCCAAGGAATATTACCAACAGACCTTGCAACAGCAGCCAGACCACGCTTCGGCCACGTACGCCATGGTCCGCACGGCCGCTCGCTTGGGTGACACAGAAGCCGCAGCGGAGTACGCGGCCCAGTTTCAGAAATTGGAAGCGGCGGCGCAGGAAGCGGATCTAAAAGTGCGGCAGCAATATGATGATTTGGCGCAAGTGAAGGTTCGAGCGGCCGTGACGTGCGTCGAAGCGGCTGCATTGTACCGCCAACATGATCGACCTGACGTGGCGGTCAAGTTGCTGTTGCGAGCGATCGAATTGGACGCCGCCAACAGCCAAGCGATCCAGCAGGCAGCGGACCTGTATTTGGACCAACAAAAGTTTCCGGAGGCACTGACGCTGATGCAGAGAGTGGTCCAGTTGCAGCCCACGCTCGAAGGCTTCTATCAGTTGGGAATGCTGCAAGCTCGCTTGAAAAAGTATGTCGACGCGGAAAATTCGTTTCGCAAAATGGTCAAGTTGGCGCCCAAGGAAGCGCTGGGATATCGAGCGTTAGCCAAGTTCTATTTGAATACCAACCAAAAGCTGCCGCTGGCGTTACAAACGGCGGCTGCGTCTGCCAAATTGGATCGGTCGGCGGAGAGTCTGTTTGTTTGGGGCTGGGCGCTCGCCAAGAACGGTCGGCTGTTGGATGCGTTGGCTGCCTTGGAAAAGGCGGTGCAGTTGGAGCCGGAAAATAAGGTCTATCGTGAACTGTTGGCGTCGGTGCGAAAGACCATTGCTTCGCAGCCAGGAGCCGGTTCGCCATGATGCGAAAATTCTTGCGAATGAACGTCGCAACGCTTGTTTCGTGCCTACTGACAGCAAGTGTTTCCACGGCGAATGGTCCGATTCGCCTGATCGACGTCACGTCGCAAACCGGTATTGATTTCGTCCACACGGATGGATCCGGCGGCCAGCATTTCATTGTGGAATACGTCAGCGCCGGGATCGCCTTGTTCGACTATGACAATGACGGGTTGATTGACATCTACTTTCTGAACGGCAAGGCGATGCCAGGTTCCACGGAAACTCACGCCACCAATCGACTTTACCGCAACGAAGGGAACTGGCGGTTTCGTGATGTCACGGCTGCAGCCGGAGTGGGTGATGCCAGCCACGGTTTGGGCGTCGTTGTTGGTGATTACGATAACGACGGCGATCAAGATCTTTATCTGAACAATTTCGGGCCTAACGTGCTGTACCGAAACAACGGCAATGGCACCTTCACAGATGTGACAGCAGAAGCAGGTGTGGCGAATGGAAACCGAGTTGGTGCGGGAGCGTGTTTTGTGGATGTCGATGCCGACGGTGATTTGGATCTGTTTGTCGCGAATTACATCAGGTTTGAATTCGCACAACATAAACCGCGAACCATGCACGGTTTTGCTGTCTACGGCAGTCCGTTGGATTATCAACCAGACGCCGACACGCTGTTGGAAAATCAAGGAGACGGAACGTTTCGAGATGTCAGTCAATCATCCGGCATTGCTGCCAAAGCGGCCTATGGCATGGGCGTTGTCTGCAGTGACTATGATCAAGATGGTGATACGGACATTCTGGTCGGAAATGATGTAGGCGCGAACTTCGTTTACCGCAATGACGGTCGAGGCCACTTTGTGGAAGTCGGTTTGCTAAGCGGTTTTGCATATGACGGCCGAGGCAAAATTCAGGGTAGCATGGGCGTCGAATGCGCCGATCTGGACAACGATGGTCGCCCGGACTTGCACGCCACGTCCTATCAAAACGAACACGCTGCGTTGTATCGTAATCTGGGGAACGGCCTATTTGATGATGTCTCGAACACCTGGAAAGCGGCTTCGGACACCGTGACACCCGTCACCTGGGGAAACGTCTTGGCTGATTTGGACAACGACGGATTCCGAGACATCTTTATCGGCTGCGGCCATTTGTATGACAACGTGGATCAGTTTGACAGTTCGGCGTCGTATCGTAGTCAGAACCTGCTGTTTCAAAACCAAGGCGGCAAACGGTTCGTGAACTTGACGATGACGGCTGGAAATGGACTGGATGTGCTGAGTAGCAGTCGAGGTGTTGCGTGTGATGATTTGGACAACGATGGCGACTTGGATATTGTCGTGCTGAACTCTAGATCTGCGCCGACGTTGCTTCGCAACGATTCGCCGCAGCAAGGGCATTGGTTGCAATTGGATTTGACGGCCAAATCAGGTTGCGCCACCGCGGCTGGTACCCAAGTGGAAGTCCAATGTGGCGAACTTCGCTTGATAGACGAAGTGCGCTGCGGTCGATCTTATCAAAGTCACTTCGGTACTCGAATCCACTTTGGAATCGGTTCGCAAGATAAAGTGGATCGAATCATTATCCACTGGCTCGATGGTAAACAGCAAATAGTGGAATCACCTGATATCGATTCGTTGGTCCGAATACGCCAGCGATAGAGTAATCGATCGATTAAACTCGACGAAAGCTCGCCAATCACTAACGACAACAAGCTCGGTTCGTTTACCGAGCTTGTTGGGTATCTTCCGCGTGCAGCATCTTCACGCTTACTGTAGCGAGTTTTAGAAATCGGATTCCAACGCTACGTCAAAAGCAAATTCGACGTGATTGCCCAGGATGTAGTTGGCCACACCGTCATAGTAAAACGGATCGAAGGAAATGCTTCCGCTGAAGTGACCGTTTTGTCCGTTGGCAGGCAAGCTGCCGCTGACGTCGTACGTCCAACCAGCCAAATCTTGGATCATGATTTCACCGGTGGTGAAGTCGCCAATTAGAGCTTGAATCGGAACCACGTTGCCGTCATCGCGAATTCGGAAGTGGACGGCAACCCATTCAAACGGACCGTACTGAGCGGCCACAACCAAGTTGGCTCGTTCTTCATACGGCATCGCGTAAGCTCGTCCTACATTCGCTCCGCCGCCAGCCACCGGGAAGCCTGGAAACGGCGTGTTATCGTAACCGGCTTCGCTATCGATGATGCCATTCTGATTGGAATCGTAAACAGCAAACGATTGTTGAACGTTGGCCATTCCGTTGGTGTACATGGGCGAAGTATCTTGGAGGTTGCTGAATTGGAGACTAGCGAAATTGTCAATCGGATCAGCCGCAGCGGCATTTTCAATATTCACTTGGAACGAATGATCGTGCGTGTAAGCCTGCTGGCCGTTTGGTTCTTTGATCAAGGCATACACTGCGGGCGAATACGTCCCCTGAACCGCGTTCGGCCCTGCCGTTATCTCGATGGTAAACGAAGTAGTGGAACCACCAATCATCACTTTG
>JAGQOZ010000474.1 GCA_020426955.1 Planctomycetales bacterium | reverse complement strand
TCACCGCTGTCGATGATGCCGGAAGGTTTGCTGGACACGCTGACGCCCGAACAGATTGTGGATTTGGTGGCGTATTTGCAGAGTCCAACGCAAGTGAGCGTCGGTGGTCCCAAGGCACCGATCAACGCCGCGACGGGCAAAGTCGACGGCGCGCTGGAAGCGGAAACGCTGAAGATTGTCGGTAAGAGTGGTGGAAAGGCCAGCGGGCAAGATATGCGAGCGTTCGCCAAGGATCGGTGGAGCGGTAATGATCATCTGTGGTGGATTGATGGCCAGCCGAGCGACAAGTTGGAAGTGGCCGCGCCGGTATCGCAGGCGGGTCGCTACCAGTTGGAAGTTGTCTTCACCAAGGCTCCCGATTATGCGATTGCACAAGTTTGGGTCAACGACAACAAAGTGGGCGAACCGATCGATCTGTTTGATCCGGACGTGATTACTTCGGGCGTGTTGAATCTGGGCGAAGTCGAATTAGCAGACGGCGAAGCAAAAATTGGATTCGAAATCGTCGGTGCGAATCGTCAAGCGATCCCGCGCTACATGATCGGGGTCGATTATATTCGCTTGGTGCCGGTCCAATAAAGGTTCGCATCGAACGAAGAACACCGTATTTCGTATTGCACATTCAACAGGAAACCATCCCATGGCTATTTCGTTTACCTGCCCCCATTGTCATGAACAGATGAGTGTGGCGGAAAGATTCGCAGGATCGACAGGGCCTTGTCGAGCTTGTAAGCGGACTATCACCATTCCCGGCGCTGCCAGTGCGTTTGCGGAGCCGATGACGGCAAATGCTGCTGCGCGGAAGTCGATGAACGGTTGTCTGCTGACCGCGTTGATCGTGGGCGGTGCCGCGTTTGTGATGGTGCCCATTCTAGTTGCCTTGTTACTACCGGCGATCAACGCCGCACGAGAGGCCGCTCGGCGTAACAACTGTATCGCCAACCAAAAACAGATTGCCTTGGCCATTGCCAACTATGAAATCACCAACGGGCATCTTCCGCCCGCGTACACGGTAGATGAAAACGGCCGGCCGCTGCACAGTTGGCGAGTTTTAATTCTGCCGTATATGGAAGAATTCGCCATGTATGAACAACTGGATCTGACCAAACCGTGGGATGATCCAATGAACTTGGCGATAACACAGGGCAACATGCCTGAATTCTTCCGCTGTCCTTCGGACGCACAGGTCGCTGGAGTTGATCACACCAACTACATGGTTGTGGTGGATGCGAACAGTGCGTTTCCTCCCGGTGGCAAGGAAGTTAAGTTTCGACAAATCCGTGACGGCATCAGCCGCACGTTGGGAGTGGTCGAAACCGCTGGCCCGGGCGTCTTCTGGGCCGAACCGACCGACGTCACTCTGTCTGAATTGGGAAAACTCGGCAGCGATCACGCCGGCGGCATCTTTATCGCAAGTCATCTGGACGGCAGTACTTCGGCAATTCCGGCCGACACACCACCGGAAGAATTGGAAGCGATGATTGATATCGCCGGACCGCAATGGCCCGCAGAGCAATTACCTGAGGAATTCTAGTGCGAATGTGTTCGCTTGAGTTCGGAACAATAGACTACTTCGGATTCCATCCTTTGGTAAAAAACATGGCCATATCGTTCACGTGTCCACATTGCCACAAACCTACGAACGTTGCGGATGAATACGCAGGGGCGACGGGGCCATGTCGCTCCTGTCAGCGGACGATCACTATACCCGGCGCTGCCGGTGCATTTGCGGAACCGATGGCCACGCCCGGGAAGTCAAAGAACCGTTTCCTGCTGCCCGCGTTGATTGCGGGCAGCGCGCTCGTGATCGTGCCTGTCTTGATGACACTCCTACTACTGGCGGTCAACGCCGCACGAGAATCCGCTCGGCGCAACACTCGCATTCGAACTCCTCGCGACCTTGCAGAAGCGGTCATAAACCACCAGGGGCCTAACATCTGTGTTAGCAACCATCAACGTATTGCCTCGGCTATGTTGAAGTACGAAGCGACCAACGGTCATTTGCCGCCAGCGTACACCGTGGACGAAAACGGTCGGCTGCTACATAGTTGGCGAGTATTGATTTTGCCGTTTTTGGAAGAAATGGAAATCTACGACCAGATAGACTTGACCAAGCCCTGGAACGATCCGGCAAATCTGGCCGTGACGCAAGGCAAGATGCCAGACGTTTATCGGTGTCCATCCGACGAACAGGTTGCCAGGAAGGACTACACCAACTACGTGGTCGTGGTGGATGCGAACAGTGCGTTTCCTCCGGGAGGCAAGGAGATACAGTTGCAGGACATTCGCTATGGCCTAAGCGGAACGCTGGGAGTTGTCGAAACCGCTGGCCCTGGCGTTTTCTGGGCCGAACCCACCGATATCACTCTGCCCGAATTGAAGAAACTCGGCAGCGATCACGCCCGCGGCATCGTTATCGGCAGTTTTTTGGACGCTCACGTTGCCACGATTTCGCTCGAAAAATCTCGTGACGAATTGAAAGCAATGATCGACAGAGCCGATTCTGCTCGAGCGGCGAAACCACGAGCGGACAAACTCTAGTGCAAACCGCCGCTCCCCAAAACGTTCTGGCCGAATACGCGTTCCTGTCGTTGACGGTTACCGCGCAGCCAGTGCATTCGGCTGCAAGTTTTAGCGGAGCAAAGATTTGGCGGCTAACAGACCAAGGCGATTGCTTCTGTTTGCGCCAATGGCCGCCGTCGCATCCGGACATACAGCGATTGCAGTTGATCCATACCACGCTGCGGCATTGGGCAGCCGACGGTCTGGCTTTCATTCCGGCTCCGCTGCCAAACCGCCACGGACAGACGTTTGTCCTTCACGATCATTTGCTGTACGAACTCACGCCGTGGATGCCGGGCAAGCCCGTTGCGCCAGATTCGGTTGATCGGTATATCGTTTGCCAAGCGATGTCGGCCCTGGGACAAATGCATGCGTCTGCCAATCGGATGACAACGTTGGTTCGAACCGAAGTACCGCTGGGCATTCGCCTTCGACACCAAGGATTGTCCGAACTATGTGAAGCAAATTGGATACAACGGCTACAACACGCGATGCTGGCCAATCCGTTTCAGTTGGACGCCGCGTTGGTGCGCTTGGCGTTGCCGATTTTGGAAGCGGCTTGTCGCCAAGCTCCCACGCTGCGGAATCGATTGTGCGCGGTGCACGGCGTGCCAATGCAAGTGTTCCCGTGTGCTCGAGACATCTGGTGGGATCACGTTTTGTTCCAGAACGGCGTCGTCAGCGGCGTGATCGACTTTGGTTCGTTGCAGATCGACACGCCGGCTGTCGATTTGGCTCGGTATTTGAGTAGCCTCGGATTGGCCAGCGGCGAAGATTGGTCGTTCGCTTTCGAGGCCTATCGGAATCGACATCCGCTATCCCCGGACGAAGAACGCCTGGTCCGCCTGTTGGCCAACATCAATCCGGTGCTATCCGCTGCGAATTGGCTGAAGTGGCTGTTCCTGGACGGCAAAACGTTTCCCAATTCGACGGCCGTGCACCAGCGTCTGCAGGAATTGGCGAAGCAATTACAGACGACATCGGCTACGAACGAGCATTAGTCAAATTTCTTTGAGAAGCCCTCTAAGTCGTAAATCGAGAACGAACCGGCCGTAGCATGGGCCCATGGCCCGTCGCGTCATGGGTGCGGTGTCGAAGCTCAATTGCCGTATTGTTCCGAGCTCACGGGCCCATGCTACGAGGTTCACACGGGCCATGGGCCCATGCTACTAACTTTCGAAATTCCATCCGGCGGCTTGCCAGTTCGGATTCAACCAGCGATGCCATTGATCCTGTGGAACGCCGGCGCGTTGGGGATTCCGGCCGACGTACTGGAGAACACGATAAAGGTGCTGTTCGTCGCGGATGATGCGGTCGTAGGACTCCTGCTGCCAAGCCGCACCAGTGGTTCGCTCGTGCTGGTTGACGAACCTTGCGGTGATACTCTTGATAGACCGAAGTTCGTCCTCAAGCTCAATTGACTCGAACGGTCGCATGACCAAGTGACAGTGGTTGGCCATGATTACAAAGCAACCAATCTCATACCGCTTACCGTGAAAGTGCAAGATGCTTCGGTGCAGTTCATTCGCGTATCGTTTATTTCTGAACCAACATTTGCCGTGTCCTTCGTCCATCCACTTTTCGACGGTATGAAAAACCGTTTTGGCGAAATCCGTCCAGGTATTCTCGTCGCGAGGCGGTGGGTAGCGGAGTTCCCATTCACGACGCATGCTCTTGAGTTGCTCTTTCTTTGGGCCGGGCAGTGCATCGTCGAGGTTGAACGTGACGAAATAAGTTGCACCATCCTGTCGCCAGTGCGGGAGGTTGCGTGTGTAGATTCGAATAGGCTTGTCGGGATCGAGACCACGAAAGCCAGAAGGTCCGTCAAGATTAAACGTCATAGCGTAGCATTATAACCGTAGCATGGGCCCATGGCCCGTGTATTTTGCGTTTTGTAGGTTAGTATGGGCAACGGGCCATGGGCCCATGCTACGAGGTCAACACCGGCTCGAGTTCAACACGGTCTACTTCGCGTTGTCGTTGTTCTACCTGAACCTCACAACCGACCTTTTGAGCCCCATGAGGCTTGAAAACGCTACCAAGTCATCATCGCGCTGGAGCCGTCTTCGTTGCTCCATCGCCAACGGCTTACGGAAGATGAGTCTCAACGACTGCCCGGTTGGAACGGTTGTTTGAACTAGCAAAGAACCGTCTGGAGACAGCGCAAATCGCTGCAATTGAAAGAGAAACAGCTCGCCGCGCAATTACGCGACGAGCTGTTTCCTGAGTCGGGGTGATAGGATTCGAACCTACGACCCTCTGCTCCCAAAGCAGATGCGC
>JAGQOZ010000473.1 GCA_020426955.1 Planctomycetales bacterium | reverse complement strand
GTGAACGTATTGAACATTTTGTACAGCGCACCGTCGGGATCTAGGCCTTCACGAGCCAGCAGATTCGCGTCGGGCTGTTCCACAAACATGGCTACCGAAAAGAATTCTCCATTGCGTTCAATTCGCATGGGAAAAGCCTCTGACGCAGGCAGTCCAGCCGCGTCGTAGGTTTCAAACGCCAATGCTTGACGTACGTAGTCTTTGTTCGTGTAAGTGGTGTTGACGTTGATTTCGGTGACTCGATCGGCATCTTCGTCAAAGCGAAAGTCGTGCGCCGTATTGAAATCAAACTTGTAGCTTTTCTTGACCAAGCTAGTCGACGAACCACCTCGGATTCGAACGAACACGTTGTCGTAGAATTCGCCCGCGTAGAAGACACTGGATCGAGTGCCGCGCGTCGAATTCGCTCGGCTTTCTGTCCCTGGTTCGATAAACCAATGATAGACCGGCAATTGTGAATCCAAGGCCGAGTCCGTGACTAACGTGCCCCAATATTCCGGCGATTGGTCTTCGCCTGAATTGTCCAAGAAGGCGGGGCTGCGCGAAGTGAGACCGTTGGCATCGGCAGCCGAAACATACCAGCGAACCATTTCACCCGCCTGCAAAGCGTCGGCCGGAATCTTGGCAGCGAAGAAACCGTCATTGGCGGTTTCATCACCAGATGTCGCACTGCCATCGTCCAACATGAGAACGGTCACCGAATCTCCGTACATGGTTCGGTAGGTCAGCATGACGGTGTTCATGTCCACCGTCGCATGCAAATCTCGCACTCGCGCCGTCACCACAAAATCTTGGTCCGCCAGAATAGCGCCGGGGTTCTTGGTAACTCGAGTAATCCGAGGTCCAATTTCGGCCACTTCGGAAACGTTTGGTTCGCCAGGCGTCGGCGTCAGCAAGTAACCGACATAACTGCCCGACGCGCCGCCTTCGGTTGTTTCAACGGTCAGCGACCAATTCAGCAGCTGGCCACCTTGAGCACCAAAGTCATCGTTGATTTCCAGTGTCCACGTGCCGGCAGCCGCTGGTCCATTTAGATCCGCCAATGTTCCTTCGGGGCGAAAGCTGCCTGTAAACGGAACGGCACCGGCGGTGATGTCGGTGTCGGCTTGATCGTCAATCACGGTTGACACAAAGTTGTCACCGCTGGAGCCCACATCCGTAAACAGTTCTACTCGAGTTCCCGTAGGCCCAATCAGAAATACGTCCAAATCACTGGCCCAAGTGTGTTCGATATTCAGCGAGACGTTGACATCGGTAACGTTGCCGCTGGCCGTGACCGGTATCTGACTGGTGATGGTGGACGTTTCGGTAGAACTGATGGGAATCGGTGTGTCGGTCGAAGTGAGAACATTGTTGGGTGCCGAGCGACCAAACGAAACATCGGCGAATTGATCGGGATAGTCATCACCATCTTGTCCGAATTCGCTGAGCACTTGGAAATCTTTGGTCAGGGCAAGGTAGTCGCCGCTGGCGGAAAGTTGAAAATTGGCGTGCAGTTCGCCGTCTTCGGCCACTCGGTCAAGTCCGGAGGCGTAGACCACCAAGTATTCGTTAGGTGCCAAGTTGGTGCCGGCCGGGAAGTTCCATTTGCTTAGATTGTCCGGATCGTCGGTCAGATGGTATTGGTCTAGTGAAGCCGTTTCATCGCCTTGATTATGTAGTTCAATCCAATCGGGATAGCGGCGAAAGGAGTCTCGCACGGTTCTTTCGTTAGCCGCCATGAATTCGGTAATCATGACGTCTGCCGCCAGCAGCATTCGCGGTTCAAGCGATTCTAACTGAAGGTTGTTCTTCGATCGGAGGCTGCCGAGGGATCGATGGTTTCGCCGCATTAGAAATGTCTGCCGTGAAAAAAATGGAAAGAAAGTAGAGCAAAACGGCCCGAAGCAGACGTTTGTTGCTTCGGGCCGCTTGCGATTTTGAAAGTTGCTGTGCTACGGTCCGGCCGTACGGAATCTTTAGCGACGACGACGCACGATTCCTGTTACTCCAAGCAATCCGCAGGCCAGCAGCGCAAAGCTGTTGGGTTCCGGCACCGCACTGACTCCGCCTTTGGGACCTTGTTCGAATCCGCCAAAGTTAAACGCCATGACAAAGTCAGAGGTGCTGAACTGGCCGTCGCCATTCCAATCTCCTTCTGCCCAAGTGGCGTCTTGGCCCGTTTCAAACTTGCCTGCGGTAAAGACGGCCACAAAGTCGCCGGTGCCAAATTCGCCGTCCAGATTGGAATCACCGACGTAAGTGTTCTTCAGGGTTTCCACCCAATAGATGCGATCATCGGCGTCGACTCCACCACTTTCGTTGACGTCAAAAATGGCATCGGTCAAACCGTCACTGACAGCGACGGTCAGTCGATCAATGTCGTCCGCTGTCAGCAAACCGTCGTCGTCAAAGTCGCCGACCAGTCCGCCACCACCGCCGCCCGTTGCGGCTAGGTAGTGGGCCATGATTCGAGAGTCCGAAATATCATCGTCACCGTTGGGATCGTCCAAACGGTATTCGTAAAAAGCGATTTCGTCCAAAATTCCCGTAAAGAACTGCGACCCTTGGCTCTTGTGCGAACCCAAGACCCATTCCCCGTCAGCAAATTCCACTCGGTTCGGTCCACCGGGCAAGGGATTGAATTCGGATTCTTCACCGTTGATGTAAAACCGAAGTGGATCCAAATCATCTTCATCAATGGTCATCACAAAGTGGTACCAGGTTTCGTTTTCGGGAAGGATGCCAGAATTCGACGTGCCGCCACCGATGAAGGTTCCCAATTCATTGTTGGCCGTAATCAGCATGTCCGAACGACCAAGTCCGCCGCCATCTTTCTGAGCAACGTAGACTTGCGTGCCGTTGGCAAATCCATCTCCGTCCGTGTCCATGATTTCTGACGCCTTGAGCCACGTTTCAATCGTGAAGTCGCTGCCTGTGGGATCGCCGGCGTAATCCAATGCGATACTACCGTCACCAAAGAATTCTGCACCGTTTCCGACGATGCCTTCCACTTCTAGATCCACAAAGTTGACTTCGTAGCTGTGGTTGTCGTTGCCGGAACTGTCCAGAATCTGGTCCGAACCTTCGGGCTCTTCGAATCGATAGTAGGCAACCGGGTTGTCTGCCAACACTTCATCAGCGTAATCCGCCATTGCTCCGTTGGACGCCATTAGCAAGCCCAGCCCGCTACATAACCAAAGTCTTCCGTACTTCATTTTCTAACCTTGCTTTCTCAATCGGGTGTCATATAACCGCGGCCACGACCAGCCGATACGTTGCCTCGGCTACGAGTCTAACGCATTCAAATTTGAGGAAAAAGCACTAAAATAGGGACTCGCGGCAAACTTCCCGCGATTCGTCGACAGAAATCAAATCTTTGGCCACCAAGGTGCTCAGCTTTTCGAACAGGTGATCACTCAATTTAATCCGTCAAATACATTAAAATGGTGGCAGCACGTGAAACGAAATGCAGGTCGTCCCAACTAGGCAACGGACGAGTTGCTATGACAGACCGTCGTCAGTCAGAAAATCAGTCCAACAGCAGAATCTGGGTGATATTGTGGAATCAGCGATTGTGGAAAAACGAACGCTTGAACTCAAGAAAACGTTTCAACACAAAGTACCTACGGGCGTTTTAGGGTTCGATCTTGGCGCGAATCAGGATGAACTATTCTTGGCGTGTGTGGACGGAGTTCATCGTTTTCAAGCGAATGACGGTCAAGCAGAATTGCTCTATTCGCACAACAGCTATGCTTCCAGCGTAGCAATGCTCGGCGACCAATGCACCATTGTATCCGCCGGTTATGACGGCCGCTTGAAATGGTTTGACTTGGAACAAAAACAAATTCGTCGTGAAGTACACGCTCACCAATTTTGGTCGTGGGAAATGGTGGCGTCACCTGATCGTACTCGGTTAGCATCCGTCACGGGGCAGTACATTGCAGGCGATTACAAATATGCTCCAGCACCGGAAACGGAACCGAGCGTGAAAGTTTTTGATGCAGTCACGGGCGAACACCAATGGACGTTTTCTCATGTACCATCGGTCCAATCCGTCGCGTTCAGTCCCGACGGGCAACATCTGGCGGCGGCCAACATCATGGGTGAAGTTCGCATCTGGAATCTCGAATCGGGTGAATTGACTGCCAACTGGACCACTGAAGATTTCACGAGCTGGGGCATTATTAAAAGCCATTGCTATTTGGGCGGCATCTTTGCGTTGTCTTTTTCGCCCGATGGAAGTGAAATCTTCGCGGCCGGGATGGGACCGATGCGAGATCCCATGGCAGGGAACGGTCGGCAATTGTGGCAACGATTCGCTTGGCAAGAGAATCCCGTTCGCAAGGTAGACGAAATCAAGTCGGGACAGCATGGCGAAGGTCTGATGGAAACGCTGGCCGTTTGCTCGGTGAACCGCTTGTTTGTCATGGGCGGTCGCCTCCGCGGCGGCGACTGGAACGCAGCCGTATTTGACTTAGACACCGGCGAAAAATTGGCTCATCTCAACACCGGCTTTCGCATGACACACGCAAGATTCTCTGCGGACGGAAGTCAACTAATTGTTGCCGGCTGTAACGGCCAAGGTAAACCGGAAGACGGCAAGTTTCGACCATGGGGTGTTGTGGAAACGTACGATGTAACGCTGTCGTAATCGCAGCGAATCACGCGTATTTAGGCTTCCACCAGCAACCGAAAGGTTCTCCATTTCTGCTTAGCCAAACAAGCTGGTCACGGCTTCCGCTTTGACCATTTCTCGAGGTTGATTCAGATGATTGTAGATGGTCATCTGAGGGTTTAAGCCTACCGAGTGATAGACGGTGGCCAGCAGTTCGATGGGATGCACAGGATTCGCAATCGGTGACGA
>JAGQOZ010000472.1 GCA_020426955.1 Planctomycetales bacterium | reverse complement strand
CCAACGCCACGCAGTACCGCATCATAAAAGCTCTAGCAACCGCTCACCGCAACCTGTGTGTGGTAGGTGACGACGATCAATCGATCTATGGTTGGCGAGGTGCGGAAGTGGAACACATCTTACGTTTCCGCGATGACTGGAAGGAAGCTAAAGTCGTTCGCTTGGAAGAGAATTACCGTTCCACTGACGCTATCTTGTCACTGGCCAACCGCTTGATTCGCTACAACAAGGTTCGTCATGACAAGACATTACGAGCGGCTCGGCCGGGCGGTGAAAAGCCCAAGATTCGGCAGTTTCCAACCGAAGCGGACGAAGCCAAGCAAGTGGTCAACGATATTGCGCGACGCATCCAAGACACGCACGCCGAACCCAACGACTTTGCCATTCTGTTTCGTACGAATGAACAGACTCGAGCGTTCGAAACGGAACTCCGCAGCCAAGATATTCCCTACGTTTTGATTGGTGGCATGTCGTTTTTTGATCGGAAAGAAGTCCGAGACATGTTGGCGTATTTTCGGCTGGTAGTGACGCCGGAAGATGAACCAGCCTTGATGCGAGTGCTGAACACACCGCCGCGTGGCATCGGCGATAAGGCACGCGAAGCACTATTGCATGAAGCGGTCAAGAACAGTTGTCCCGCTTGGAACGTGTTGCCCAAAGTTCGGCAGTTGCCCGATTTTAGCAGCAAGGCGGCCGATTCGGCCATTCAATTTATGGAGTTGATCAAGCGCTATCAGTCGGCGTTCAAGAAAGGTTCGCTGGTAGATACGGCCAATCAATTCATTCGAGACATTGGTTACGAACAAGAAATCAAACGCACCAATCCAGACGATGTAGACGCCCAGGAATCTCGCTGGAACGCCGTCCAAGAATTGGTCAACGCCTTGGGCGAATATGAAGGCAAACGCAAACGGCCGTCAATGCAGAAGTTCTTGGATAGTATTGCGCTGGCTGGACGAGAAATGGAGCGAGACAAAGACAAACAGCTCAAGCGGAACGCGGTGGTCTTGATGACATTGCACGCTGCCAAAGGCTTGGAGTTTCCGGAAGTCTACATGGTGGGCATGGAGGAAGGCATTCTGCCTCATCATCGCAGTATCAAAGACGGAGACAACGTGGATGAAGAACGCCGGCTTTGCTATGTCGGGATTACTCGCGCGCAAGAACGTCTCACGCTTTCCTTCCCACTGACACGTCGCAAATGGGGCAAGGCTCGAGATACCAAGCCCAGTCGGTTCCTGTTTGAACTAACAGGCCAAGCCGATAATCCGCATGCGGGTCCACCTTCGCATCACTTGAAGTCGGCGGACGGCAGCAGGAAAGCGGTGTCGGCCGGCCAGCAGAAATCAAGTCACAAGAAAAAGGCCGCCGCCGGATCCAGCAAACCGGCCAAAAAGCTGACATCTAAGAAGTTGGCCAAATTTCCCAAGAAATCTTCTTCAAAGAAACGACCGTAATTCGCGGAAACAGCTCGCTTAAAGCTTCGTTATTTTCGTATCAATCCAGGTAATCGAACCGCGTGGATGTTGGTTCCCAGCGACGGTTCGTTCAGAATTTGGACCTGGCTGCTCATTTTTTCTGAAAGATGAGCGAATGGACGGTAACTTTCCAGTGATCATGAGCGAAGAAAACGCGACGCCCAGCCAAACAGATGGCACCCCGCAAATTGACTGGCCGCTGGAATTACAGCGAAACGGTCGCTGGCTGCGCTCGGTAATTCACGCCAGATGTGGCGAACCGCAGGCCGTGGAAGAGATTTTTCAGGAAGTGGCTACCGCCGCGATCGCTCAGAAATCACCACTGCAGGACGCTAGCAAGGTAGGGTCGTGGTTGTATCAACTGGCCGTGCGACAGTCATTGCTGTACCGCCGCAAGTTGGGTCGCAAGCGCAAGCTGGAACAGAACTATGCGGAACGCGGTCAACCATTGTTGGAACGCCGCGAACCGGTGGATCCGTTGGGTTGGTTGTTGGCCAGCGAACGTCGCACGTTGATTCGGCAGGCCATGGAAAACTTGCCTGACAAAGACGCGGAATTGTTACTGCTAAAATACACTGAAAACTGGAGTTACCACCAAATTGCGGAACACGTGGGGATCAGCCACAGCGCCGTGGAATCTCGTTTGCATCGAGCTCGAGCGAAACTGCGAACCGAACTGGCAGCCCTAAACGTGATCGAGAGTCAATCATGAACGAACGAATTCTACCGACAGAACTTTTGGAACTGATGGACCGCTTGGTTGATGGCGAATTGTCCGATGCCGAACGCAATTCGCTACTGCGTCAATGCGAAGAAACTCCCGATTGGTGGCGCAGCTTGGCGCTTTCGTATGTTGAAGCGCAGGCGTGGTCCAATGACTTGCAGGACGCCATGTGGGGATTGCAAGAAATGGAAGGATCCAATGCCTTGGTCGCCACAAGTGACTCGCTTGTGTCACAGCCGATGAAGCCACTTTCGACAACTTCACGCATGGCAGCGGGCGATGCGGGCTGGCCGTGGACGCGCATGATGAACTACATGGGCATGGCAGCTGCCGTGTTGGTATCGCTGAGTCTGGGCTTTGGATTTGGTTCATTCGTCAATTCGTTCGGCCAAAATCCCAGCGTTCCGAATTCGATCCATTCCAACGTTGCCAAGTCCGGCGTTCCCGGCGCGGATACGTTGGTCGGTGCAGATCGTCCAGGAACCGGTTCGTTGCCTTTGTTGGTCCCGATGGACAATCAGCAAGGTTACCGCAGTGTGGAAATCCCGTTGGTAGAAATCGAACGGTGGCTACAGGCTTCGCCCAACGAAGAAGCCGATTCGATTCCTCGGTTGCTACGAGGCTTAGAGCGGCATGGGCGAGTGGTTCGGGAAAGCCAATACTTGCCGGTGCAAATGGATGATGGGCGGCGAATTGTGGTGCCAATTGGCAATGTTCGCGTTGATTTTGATGCGTATCAGTAAGGTTGTTCACCTAGTTTCAGTTGTGTCACGATAGTGTCATTAGGTGCGGCGCGATTCGTACAAGTTGAGGAGAAGTAGTATGAAAATTTCAAATGGGTTGCGTTACATCGCGAGTGGAATATTGGTGTTGGGCTGTTGCATGACGGCGGCACGAGCAGACGAACAAGAACAGACCGACTCGTCACGAGTTCGTCGTATTCAGGCCAGCGGTCCGGTGCAATTGTGGATGGACCAAGATACCGGTCCCCAGTTTTTTGTGCGACGCGGCGCTAACGCCCATGCGTTCTGGATTGGCGTCCAATGCCAGCCCAACGTTGAAGGCAATGCTGCCGAAATCAGCGAAGGGGTGGAAGTCATCGGAGTCATGGATGATTCGCCCGCAGCCAAAGCTGGTTTGCAGAAAGGAGATCGGATTGTCAAGATTGGCGATGCAGATCTGAACGCCGTTTCGCAGTTGATTCAGGCCGTGCAAGAACATGGTTCGGAAACCATGAAGTTGACTATTAAACGCAATGACGAATCGTTGGAGATAGAAGTCACGCCGGAAAAACGACCGCAAATGCAATTCGCCGAAGACTTGCAAATGGTTCCCGGCATGAACCCTCGCATGATGGAAGAAATTCGCCGACTGATGGAGCAGCAACCGGGAGGCATGGGGTTTCAATTCTTTGGCCCTGGCATGGTTTTGGAAGATGAAATGGATTTTCCTGGCAACATGAGCGTTTCTGTGACGCGAGAAGGTGACGGACCGGCGCAGATTAAGATCGAAAAAGATGGCAAGACATATGAAGTAGACGAAAATTCGCTGGACCAGCTTCCCGAAGACATTCGTCCGTGGGCGGAACGATTCTTGGGCAAGTCGGCGGGGCTGGGTGCGTTGCCCAAACAGTTTCGAGCCAAGGTGCAGGATCTACTTCCGGGCAACCAGCGAGTGGAAGTGCATGTAGAAGCGGACGCGGATGTGGACGCGGATTCTTCCGCCAAAGAAGATCGGATTGACCAGCTGGAAAAGCAGGTTCGCGAATTGCAGAAGCAGATCCAACAATTGAAATCAGGAAATCGCAGAATGTGATTGTAATTCTTCGCGAAAACTTCAAGGTCGACGGCCACGTCGGCCTTGTTTCTTGCGCGAATCGTTTTTTTTGATGCGAATAGCTCGTTCGACCAATGGTTTGATTGTTTCGCTGCACACCATGGGATATGCTACCGTCCACGCGAATTGGAAATGGTTCCAAGCGTCATTGAGTGGCAACCCAGAAAAGTGCGAGGTGAAGATGAAACGTCTTTGGATATTGTTGATTTCGTGTTGTTGGATGGGGATGCTCAGCACCACTTGGGCTCAGTCCCAATGGTCCGGCGCCGTGGACAATGACTATTTCAATGCCGGAAATTGGTCGGACGGAGTTCCGCAAGATCCGGAAGCCATCGCGTTGGTAGACGGTGGCAGCAATTTGCCCGTCGTGCTGCCGGCATCACTGGGAACGCTCGAAGTGGGTGGCATACAACTGGGAGTCTTTGATGGGCCTGGTCACCTGATTCAGAACGGCGGGACCATTGTCATTGCGGCGGATATTTCCGGAGTGGAAAGTGCCGTAGGTGACGCGGCATTCGATTCGGCCAGCTGGACACTGAATGGCAACTCGACGGTTCTGTACGATGACCCTTTGGGCGGAAACAACGCTGGATTCGATACGGACGGTTCGGGCAAAGATTTTGATGTGGGGAAGAGCCTGCCAGAAGAATCGCTAGGCGAATTGGTCATGCACGACAATTCCGTGTTTCGCATTTCCGACGATCTGAAAATTTCCGACGGATCGGATGGCCACGGAGCGTTACGCATGGACGGCAATGCCAAGATGACCGTGGGTAGCGGCATCAGCGCTTCGGGCACCGCCATTATCGACGTTCTG
>JAGQOZ010000471.1 GCA_020426955.1 Planctomycetales bacterium | reverse complement strand
GTGGAATGGTCGAAACAGCACCGCAACGTTTTCCGATTTCAACCGCTTTAGAGTTCGTGCCAACTGATCCACCATACCACTCCAACGAATATTCGCGGCCGTGTCATGCTGAAATAGTTCCACCGGATGTACATTGTCGACGTCGTGTGAACCGGTACCTCGCCATGGGTTTTGCGGATGCATACTAATGGTCACCATTCCGCCGCGCCGAGCGTGGTCAACGGCCAACGCAAATTCGTCGTCATCTAGCCGCAATCGTTCGAACCCCAGATCCATGCCCAAGACGTGGAGTCGATAATTATTCGATTTCAGAAGCGGTTCGAACCAACGTCGATAGCCAGCGACCATGTCTTGATCGGAATGTCCAATGTTCTGTCCCAGACACGGATCTTGGGAATTACTTGCGCGTCGCAAGCGTTCCAAAACGTCCGCCGGTCTCAGCGACTGTGCCCAGCTGGGTGTCGTGAAACACGTGAAAGCAAAAACGAAAAAGACACTCAATCGAAACGCATGCATACACATCTTCCACAGAATTTGATCCATCTTCCCACCGTATTGTACGTCGCAAATCCCAAAACTCCGAAGTTTCGTCATAAGTGGGGGCCCAGCCCTACCCTTTTGCGGCCAATAGCGATGCCGCCAAAGATCCTCCGCACGAGCAATCTTGCGTTTCCCAAGAAAAAATGAACTTTCTGACACCCAACGCGTCAATACTCGGTAAACCTCAACGAAGTTCCAGTTCAGCCAGAACTTGTCTGTCTCCGACTGCGTAACAACGGCTTAAGCCACAAAAACTGAGAAATTTTCCAAGGAGCATTCGCACGATCGCGATTGAGTTCACGGTATGGACGGCCATATTGACGGCATATTAAAGATGCTCGATCCGGACGATTCGTCCATTTGTTCGGATACTACTCGCGTGCTTTCACCGAGCCAAGTAACAGCAGATACAGATAAGTCGCCACCAAGCGTCCCTGGAATTCTAGGTGCCTACCGTCTTCAGGAAATGATTGGGACCGGCGGGACGGCTCGCGTTTTTCGAGCGACCCAAGTGCGAACCGGCGAAGTCGTGGCGCTCAAAGTCGTGGATCACCAGCGGCTTGGTGCGAATGAAATCATTCAACTCAAGTACGAATCCCAGATCTCGCAGGGCTTGACGCATCGCCACATCGTTTCCACATCGGCATGCGGAACTTCTCAAGGCTTCTCCTATTTGGCCATGGAGCTAATTGATGGTGCCGACGCGAGAAAAATAGTCGCAAGCGCCGGACAGCTCGCTGTCGACGACGCTATCAGGATTACCTGTCAGGCAGCCATGGCACTAGAATACATGCATGGCCAAGGCTTGGTGCATCGAGACGTAAAGCCGTCCAACTTGATGGTTGACCAAAGCGGCAATGTCAAATTAATTGACATGGGATTGTCACACGCAATTCACGGAGCCACTCGCCGAGACTGCGTCTTTGGCACATTGGACTATTTAGCGCCGGAACTAAGTCTCGCGGCTACGGCCGACGAACGCAGTGATATTTACAGCTTGGGATGCACGCTCTATTTTCTGTTGACCGGACAGCGTGTCTTTCCGGCGACCAGTCCGATGCAATCGGTCATACTGCACCGCGAAGCACGCGTACCTGACATTGCGCATCTTCGGCCAGACGTGTCGAGTGAGATGCGTCAACTACTCGAACGCATGCTGGCCAAGCGAGCGGAAGATCGGCCGCAATCGATGAGCGAAATCGTTAATTCGTTGGAAGACCTGAAGCGAACTGTAGCTATCCGGCCGGCACCACACATTGATCAAGCCGTTCGCTCCGTTCCCGACGGCGACTTGGACCAGACCATGCCAATTGTCGCGCCGACTATGTCAGTACCCAATCGAAGAGATTCCAAGACGTCGGAATGGAAAAAAGTTCTGTCAATGGCTGTATCGGCGTCGTTGTTGCTGGCGTGCGTCGGCGGCTGGTTTGCCGCAACTGGTAAAGATGCTGGTGCCGTTGCGGAAGTCACGGACAGCCAACGGTTTGCAGAAAATAATGCGGAACCGTTGGGCGATTGCAATGCAGCGTGCCAAGAAGTTTGCCTGGCGTCTGTGGACGCCGACACGCCGATCGATTGCCCACCGCCGGTGTTGATGGATTCGATGCCTGAACCGCCGCGGTTGCAACCCACATCGCAGCGAGTCGTGTTGTTGCATCTCGTTCGGCCCATGCAAACCGCATGTCGTCGCAACGTAGTATGTCGCACGACGATCATCGCCGTTTCTCTGCTACGAAAGTAAAGGGCTTGGTCAATTGACCGAACCGTCGTACAGCACTTGATGATATTGATCCACGGCGGGGTTTTCGATTCGCTGAGTATGTCCACCGGGCCAAATCACTTCCAGCGAATCGACAGCATTCTGTTCGCCCAGACCAAAATGAACGGTCGCGGGATGTTGCGCATGAATCGAATCGCCCGACACGACACTCGCCACCCAGCGACGTTCCCCTGCTTGTGCGACTACTCTCGCTCCGTGCGGCGACCTACCTTGCCCTTCTTCCTGCAAGCGAACGCCGATCCAATGACCAGGCGCAGACCACTGGTTTTGATAGACGTGCAGCAATTGGCCGTCTTGCCAGCGATCTTCCACCACCACCAAGTCGACTCGACCATCCGCGTCCAAGTCATCTCCTACAACCGCTCGACCATCATACTCTTGCCCCACGCCCATCAAGAAACCAATGCTGCGAAACTTCTGGCCAGCTTCGTTCATTAGCAGCGAATTCTTCTGATAGCCGTCCCATGATTCGCTGCGATCTAGATAGCCTTCCAGAACGTCTTGAAAGACTTGACTAACTGCAAACTTCGGCGCAGAACCGTCTTCATAAATATCGTGACACCAAAAATGGCTGCAGTGATCCTTCGTTGACTTGCCACTGGAATGGCCGTTGGCAACGAACAAGTCTTTGTCACCATCGTTATCAAAATCAAAAGCGGTCGAACCCCAGGACCAGCCCGTTCTGGCAACCGAATCCTTAAAGGCGGGCTGGTGGAAAACGTCACCCTGCGCCAAGTACATGCGGTTCCCATAACCCATGATCGAACGCATTGCATGCACTTCCGGCCGGTCTTCTCGTCCCAGTTTCATGAACTCCAAGCGTCGAGCAGTTGTGGATGCCATGCCGGTAACAAAAAAGTCCAGCTTGCCATCCAAGTTAAAGTCGGCAAAGGATGCGGACATCCCAAAGATATGCCGCTGGTCCAATTTGTCAGTGACGTCCGTGAACTTACCGGTGCCGTCATTTTCGTACAAATCGACCCCCGAAAAATCACTGATGACAATCAGGTCCAAGTCGCCGTCTTCGTCCCAGTCCAGGAAACTGCTGCCATAGGTTCGTCGGTTACGCTTGGCGGCCAAGCCGGCTTCCTCGGTGGCGGGTGTTAGCTTGCCGGTGCCGTCGTTGAGTAGCAAAAATGCTGGATAGCCGTCGTTGGCATCGTAATAGGGTTGAGGCATTTCACCTTGCAGATAGGAAATTCGATACTGGGCAATCCAAATATCCAAGTCGCCGTCCAGGTCAATATCGCCAGTCGTGATGGCTTGCGGTTGTCGGAGCGGGCCACCGCCGCGTGCTTTCCCCAATGGTTCGTCGACGAATTTGCCTTCCGCGTTTCCTAAATAAACCAACAAATCTCCTCGTTTACCCGCCGTCACGTAGTCGGGATACGAATCGCCATTCATGTCTGCGATCAGCCCGGTTTCAAAAGTGCCGTAGGGGTACGAAAAGAGTGGTTCTGGTTCGAATTTGCCATCGCCCAGATTTCGGTAGAGAAGATTGCAGCCACCCAAAAGGACTTCAGACAATCCGTCCTTGTCCAAATCGTAAACCAGAACAGGCTGAACGCCGGACAGGTTTTTCGGTTGGGTTTGATCTACGGTCAAGGTTTCCTTAAAGGGAACCGGCCCCTGATGCCGCAACAATTCCAAGCGACTGGCGTCGACCGATTGGGGCAGCGGAATCCCATCCGCGTCACGTTCTGACTGCCAACGGATATCAATCTGCCCTTGCAGTACCCATCGTTCGCTCCGAGCTTCGTGCTTTACGTAAATTGCCATGTTCACGGTTGACGTGGCGTTTTGCGATTCGCTCTGTGGCTGAAACGTGGCGTGATGCCATTCGGTTTGCACAATCGAATAGTCTTCAGATTTGACCCAATCAACCAATTTGCCCCAGCCGGCCGGATCCAACGATGTCGGATTCGATTGAGAAAATTGTTCGATTTGATTGTCCAACGTTTCCGCTATTTGGAACGAACCAATTCGAATTGAATCAAACGGTAGATGACGAAAAACGGAATACGCGTCTCCATTGGTTCGCTGTGCCTGCAGCAACGAATCCCAGAGTCGAACGAGCGCTCGTTCATATTCTTGAGCCAGCCGTTCCTGACTCCAAACCGTTGAATCAAGTTCACGGCGCTTTTCCAGCAACATCTCTTTGCTGACCGGCTTGTTTTCAGAAGGCGTCGTTTCAGAATCATCAGGACGGCGATCGTCCGCTGCCAAGTCCCCCAAAATCTCGTCGAGGTCCGCCGTTGATTCGCTGTCGTCGTGTACCGGTCGAGACGGGTTTCCGCTTTCGTCACCCCTTGCATCGGGAACAGTTTCTGATGACAAACGTTCCGTTTTTTCACCACAGCCGACAAAGCCGACCACAACAACAATAAAGAAAAAAACACGGCAAATTACTTTAGTGCTCATTCGTCCTCCCGGTAATACTTATCGAAAGAATAGCATACCGGTGCCGGCCCACGAACAAGTACCGAATCCGCGATAACGCTGCAACTACTTATCAAGAAAGGAGTTACTTCGCCGAGGTGTTATTGGCA
>JAGQOZ010000470.1 GCA_020426955.1 Planctomycetales bacterium | reverse complement strand
CGTCAAAGTTCGCCGTTGGCACCGTGTTCGAAATATGATTTGCAACCAAGCCGAACCATTCCGGTTCGGCTTGGTGCGTTTATCGAATGTGGCCATTACGCGTCGTTTTCTAATTCGCGCAGTCGATTTGAATAAACGCATCCAGAACGTCAAGGCTGATCCACAATGGCCAGCATCCGAGCGACACTGGGACGATCAATCGGACTTTCGCTGACAAAATGAAAACGCACCGTGCCTTGTGGATCTATTAAAACGTCACCGCCTAACTGATAGATATCATCGGTGGGTCGTTTTACTTTTTGGCCTTTCCACATCAGCTTCAAATAATAGAGCCAATTCTGCAGCCCAAGCACTCGCCACGAACTGCCTCGTTCCATTCCATACGCTTGGTAGAGTGCGCGATTCGGGTCCAACAAGATGGGCCATGGATACCGAGTCTCTTGGCGATACGCTTCCGCTCGCCAACACTTTTCAAACGTCACAATCCGTACTTGGATGCCGCGTCGATCTAGTTCGTCGTGAGACTGACACAACTGCGCCAGATGGTCTCGGCACGGCAGTCACGACAAGTGCCGATGAAACACCAGCAACGCCCATTGGCCGGCCAAGTCTTGCAAGCAATGTTGCTTGCCCGAAGAATCTTCCAACAAATAGTCAACCGCTTTACTTCCCGTGCGATTCTTCATGGCGTTTCTGTTGAAATCAAGGACAGGCGTCTGAACAAGATTTGAAAGGTGGTCGGTTTCTGTCGAACCCGCTACAGTATGTTACCAGGAGCCACGCAGACCGTCAGGAGCCTTCGAGTTTCATGCTTGAACCTACTTCCATTGAATCAAAGCCGATTACTCAGACTGAAAGTCTATCAACCAGATTTCAACGCGTTCGCCAATTTACCGAGCAATTGTGCCAAACGCTGGAGCCAGAAGATTGTGTGGTCCAGTCGATGCCGGACGCCAGTCCCATCCGCTGGCATTTAGCGCATACCACTTGGTTTTTCGAAACCTTTTTGTTGGTGCCGTTCGAACCGCAATATTCGCCCAAGCACAGCGAATACGCCGTACTTTTCAACTCGTATTACAACACCATTGGCCAACAGTTTCCTCGGTCCCAACGTGGTTTGTTGTCGCGTCCCACGGTTGCTGAAGTTTGGAAATACCGCCAGCGAATTGATGCGTTGGTGATCTCGCTGCTGGAGCGGCTGTCAGGTGATCCAGAACTGGACGCCGTAGTGGAATTGGGACTGCAGCACGAACAACAGCATCAAGAACTAATGCTGACGGACATCAAACATCTTTTTTCGTGCAATCCGTTGTTCCCCGCATTTCAAAGCAGCGCCGACCACGTTGCTGCCACGCGTGATACGCGTGATACGCATGACATGAAGTGGTATTCGCAAACAGAGCAGTTGTCGTGGTTTGGACACGATTGCAAAGGTTTCTGTTTTGATAATGAACTGCCCAGACATCAGCACTTCGTCCCAAGTTTCCAGCTGGCCCACCGTTTAGTCACCAATCGCGAGTTTCTTTGCTTCATCCAAGATGGCGGTTATCAACGCCCGGAATTATGGCTATCCATGGGCTGGCATAACGTGCAAGACCAGCGATGGAAACATCCGCTGTATTGGCATCGCCAAGCGGACGATTGGTTGGAATTCACTTTAAGTGGCTTGCTACCTATTGATTGGGATCAACCTGTGTGCCATGTCAGCTACTTTGAAGCCGATGCATACGCGCGGTGGGCAGGCTGCCGCTTGCCCACCGAATTTGAATGGGAACTGGCCGCCAAAAAGCAATCAACCAGCGGTAATTTTGCGGAATCGATGCGTTTCCAACCGATCGCGGACACCGGCCCATCGAATGGTATCCACCAAATGTTTGGCGACACTTGGGAATGGACTTCCAGCGCCTATGCGGCCTATCCGGGATATCAACCAGCAGCCGGCGCATTGGGCGAATACAATGGCAAGTTCATGTGCAATCAGTTTGTGTTGCGAGGAGGTTCGTGCGCCACGTCGGCATCTCACATTCGTAAGACCTATCGCAACTTCTTTCCGCCCGACGCTCGTTGGCAATTCTCGGGAATTCGCCTTGCCCAATAGACGTAAATGTCTAGCCTATTACTTGTTAGCGTCCTTATTGCACATCATCGATCGCTAGAAATTGAATTGCATGTCATCTACTTCATCGTCCATCAGATCGCAGACGGCAGCCAATCCACAGCATTCGTTCTTGCGAGATGTGATTGCAGGCTTATCCGAATCAAGAAAAACGCTGCCAAGCAAATATTTTTATGATCAGAAGGGGTGTCAGCTTTTCGATCAGATCTGTCAACTTCCGGAATACTATCCGACTCGAACAGAGCTGGCGATCATGGATTTGCACGCATCAGAAATGGCTGCTTGTTTGGGTGAAAACAACGCGTTGATCGAATTCGGTAGTGGTAGTTCTATGAAGACGCAGATTTTGTTGAGCGAACTAGAAGGCCTGTTGGCCTATGTTCCGCTGGACATAGCTCCGTCCTACTTGCACGAATCAACCCAACGT
This sequence comes from Planctomycetales bacterium, assembly GCA_020426955.1. Taxonomy (GTDB): domain Bacteria; phylum Planctomycetota; class Planctomycetia; order Pirellulales; family Pirellulaceae; genus JAGQOZ01. Next base: position 2,339 of record JAGQOZ010000470.1, on the reverse strand, counting down.
CTGCAGCAGCGGAATCCCCAGTTGAAAATCATTCCCGTGTGCGCCGATTTCACTGCAGACTGGCAATTACCAGACGAAGTCTATGAAGCGGACCATCGCACGTTCTATTTTCCTGGTTCGACCATCGGCAACCTAAAACCGCCACAAGCAGTCCGTTTGCTGCAGCATATTCGTCATGCCGGTCATCCCAGTGGCGGCTTGCTGCTGGGAGTTGATCGAAAAAAGTCCGTCGATATTATCGAAGCTGCTTACAACGACGCCGCGGGTGTCACGGCCGCCTTCAACTTGAATTTGCTATCGCGAATTAACCGACAATTGGACGGCAACTTTGCGTTGGACCAATTCGTCCATCACGCGTTTTATGACGCCGAACGCGGGCGCATGGAGATGCATCTGGTAAGCCAATTGGCGCACGAGGTGCAGATTGCCGGTCAAACGTTTCACTTCGCAAAAGACGAATCCATTCGTACCGAACTATCCCACAAGTACAGCCTGCAAGACATACAGCAGATGGCTACGGCAGCCGATATGGACGTGGCTCAGGTTTGGAGCGATTCGCAGGACTGGTTCAGCGTGTTCTACATGCAGTTTTAATAGAGTTTATTCATGCGGGTAAGTCTCGCGCCGACGCACCAGACCTGCGGCAGAAACGCCCCGTTGCGAATTTCATGCATTCAACAAAAAAGGCTCACCAAATAGCGAGCCTTCCTGTTTTGTCCGAACAAGCCAAGCGAAATTAACGCTTGGAGAACTGTGTTCCTCGACGAGCACCTCGGAGGCCGTACTTCTTACGTTCCTTCATACGAGCGTCTCGAGTCAAGAAGCCTTCGTCTCGCATGACTTGGAACGTTTCCATATCAAAGCTCACCAACGCTCGAGCAATCCCCATGCGACAGGCACCAGACTGTCCTGTATTTCCACCGCCATGAACGCGAATGATCACGTCCACTTCGTTGCGTTTGCCAGAATTTTCCAGCGGCTCTAGCAAGAAGTGACGGTCTTGTTCGATGGGAAAGTATTCTTCCAGTTCTCGCTTATTGATCGTGATCTTTCCGCTACCAGGACGAATTCGAACTCGTGCCACGGACGATTTACGTCGTCCTGTTCCCAGTGCGTCATTGGTCAATTTGTCTTTGCGAACCGCAACCATGGTCTTGCCTTATCACTAACTTGGGATTTGCCGGAAGGAGCGAATAAAACCCTTCCTCCGTATGACTTACTTGCTGCCCAGCTCGATCGGCTTTGGCTGCTGAGCTTGATGCGGATGATCCGCACCAGCGTAGATTTTCATCTTGGCCAGCATCTTACGAGCCAGCTTGTTCTTGGGCAACATGCGGCGAACTGCCATGTGCAGAATTCGCTCGGGAGCACGTTCGCGGATCCGAGCCGCCGGTTCTACTCGCAAACCAGGATAGCCTGTGTAGCGAGTGTAGACCTTTTGGTCCCACTTCTTGCCAGAAAATTCAACCTTTTCGGCATTGATCACTACTACAAAGTCGCCCGTATCTACATGAGGTGTGTACGTGGGACGATGCTTGCCCATTAAAATGACGGCAATGTCGCTGGCCAATCGACCAACGGATTTTCCGGTTGCGTCAACAATCCACCATTGTTGCTGCACTTCACCCGGCTTTGCTATGTATGTCTTAATTGAAGCCAATTCCTCTTCCTCCGTTGGGACCGAGGCCTATCGCCTTGGGAACTTCTAGGGCAACAGCATCTTGTTGATTCAAAACTCGCAGTTTATCGATTGCCTCAATCACCGGCAAGGGCGCTGGCAACAGCATTTTCTTCCCTGCTGCTAGCTGGCGCTGCGAAAAATCGCCGCCACCGTAAACCCCGTTATTCGGCTCGCCCAGCAATCCAAGATAAAGCAGAATCCAACAATTGTTTGACTAACTCGACCTACGCTGTTTCGTCAAGCAAAAACACGGAAACTTCGCGGCTGATGGCGATTCTTCGCCCCCGCTTCTTACCAAGCCGTGGCTATGTTACGTTGTTTCCAGACTGAAACACCATTTTTTCCGGTTCGTTTCATTTCGAACCTCCATCGCACGGTTTTTGTAAAGTTTTTCCTTCTATGAAGATTTCAGTCCTGAAAGAGACCTTTTCGGGCGAGCGTCGAGTGGCGTTGGTGCCGGCGTCGATTGCGCCGCTCCAGAAAATTGGCTGCCAAGTGACAATTCAGCAGGATGCTGGTGCGGCCGCCGGCTACCTGGATCAGGAATATATTGAAAAAGGCGCGCAGATCTGTGCAGACCGAACATCCCTGTTTGATGCAGACATTGTACTTGGCGTCCGAGGCCTGGGGGCGAACCAACAAGCCGGTGCGGCCGACC
>JAGQOZ010000469.1 GCA_020426955.1 Planctomycetales bacterium | reverse complement strand
CAATAAATGGCCGCAGAATCCAGCCCATTTGAATTCCGACCAGCACGTACACAAACAACCAAAACCACAACATGATGCGGTGGTGCGAATTCTTTAGGATCAGCGTTCGATAGTTCTGTCGCAGGATCCACTGACCCGCACCACTGGCTACTGCAAACATCAGGCCGTTCACGGCAATCGCGCTGTCGTAGCGACTGGAACCAGCGTACCACGTGGCTGTCAATGGCGCCAGCGAAGCCAAGACAATGGCAACGCACGCTTGCGAGGCCATGATGGACCGAATGGCTTGTCGGAAATCATGGCCCAAACCAAACAACATATTCACCACGTAGAAACTGGGCAGGCTAAGGGCAAATGTCGCGAACAACAACAGCGGTACCTTGATGGCCGAATATACTACTTGCCATAACCGACCGGCTGACTGCAGATCAAAGCATCCCATCACGGCGCCGTACGTCATGCCAAACAGCACCACAATCCAGACTAATGTCCTGGCCGTGTGCCAGGGTCGTTCCGAGTCGGTGGTCCAGCGTCGTTGCCGCAAAATATCGTCGGTGCGGAGCAGCAGTTGGTACATTGGTGGGCTCTAGAAAAATAGACGCTGAACGATGTCCAACAATGCTTCAAAGAAATTGGAATTGCGACTGCGAAACCAAGTAAACGGTTGATCCGGATTGCCAATGAACGGACGTAGCACCCAGCCCATTTGCGCACCAACTAACCCGAAGGCCACGATCCAGATTCGAAAAACCGTCTTCACGTGAGCGGACAGGAAATGTCCATCAAGCCGCTCGAGCGCTCCCACGTCCTTATTGTTCCTGGTTCGAACATCGGAAGTCGGCTGGTCTACCACTGGCAACGGCTGGCCATTCGAATCACCTGGGTCCGCATTCGAGAGTTCGTCCGAAGGAGCTATGGATTCCGCTTCGTCTGACGACACTTGTTCGGCCATAGGCAACGCAGCGGAAGCAAACGGTTCGCGCGGTTGCGGCGGTTCGTCTCGAATTGGTTCGGTGGCACGTGACAGACGGTTCAGCGTTTGCACTAGGAACATCAAACCCAGTAGTCCGGCAATTCCAAACACAATCACATTGAAGAATTGCATGAAACGATAGCTCGTGGTGCTGACAGAAAAGAATGCAGTGATGGGCCCCAAGGAAGCTAACACAGCCAAATTGACCGCCAAAGACGCGACCAGCAAACGCAGCAGCGATGTAAAGGAAAGCCTGGATCCGACCAAGGCATTGAAGACATATAGAGAAGGAAAGGTTACGGCCAGCGTCAAGACAAACAACAGCGGAACTTTGACGGTAGAGGCCAATACTTGCAGCACGCGATCCGCACCAACTACGTTGGGACCGGGCTCCTTGAACAGAGAATAGCTGCCCATGCACAAGCCGTAGGTCATGGCCAGTAGCACAATGATCACGGGAATCGATCGTAACGAAACCTGGATTTTTCCATTAGCAAGGGCTTCTGGGCGAGTCACTTCGCCTCGTAGTATTCGGTCTAAGGCTTGCAGCAACTTCAGCATGGCAGGTTTCTCACAATGGTCTCGTTGAATTGGTCGATGGCGTTATTTTAATTTCTGTTGCTCTAAAGTCGAAACTTCGAAACGAAACGTCTGTAGAATTGAACGCGTCGCTTGGCAGGTAGCAGTCGAACTGTACGATCGGTATTCGATTCCGGTTCGTCAAATCCAACCAGCGCCAAGAAACTGTGACTATTGTTTCGTCAGTTCCAGCCTCGCATCCTTTGGTCAGCGGAAAACGCGAACTCGGACCAACCGATACAATGCTGATGTGGCGAAATGATCTAACTGATCAATTGGTTCCTGACAACAAACGCGGAAAGGTGCGCAATGAATCGGCAAGACGCTTTCGACTTGGTCTGCGAATACACTAAAAACTTGGCGCTGATTCGACACATGCTAAGCGTGGAGTCAGCCATGCGCGCGTATGCGAAAAAGTACCAGGCAGACGTCGAAAAATGGGGCATTGTGGGACTGTTGCATGATTTTGATTACGAACGCTGGCCCAACCCGCCGGACCATCCTTTGCAGGGCAGTCGAATCTTGGCTGAACGAGGTTATCCGGCGGACGTGATCTACGCCATCAAATCGCACGCTGACTATTTGCCGGATTGTCCTCGCCTTTCACAAATGGACAAAACGCTGTTCGCGTGCGACGAACTAGCCGGTTTCATCACTGCCGTGGCGGTGGTGCGTCCAGAAAAAATCGTGGGGTTGACGCCTAAGAGCGTGAAGAAAAAACTGAAACAGAAGAGTTTTGCGGCGGCGGTCAATCGCGACGACATTACCAGCGGCGCTGATGATCTGGGCGAACCGCTGGACGAACACATCCAGTTTGTGATCAATGCCATGTCCGAAATCGCCGATCAATTGGACCTCGCTCCGTAGCGACAAGTCATGACGCTATCGCGACATGTCCGCAATCACTCCGACGCAGTAAACACAGCAAACAACGTAACGCAAAAGGAGTTCCTCATGGAGATTCATGATTCGCAAAACCTGGCCGGCAAAAAGTGTAAGCCGTGTGAAGGGGGTGTCGATGCCTGTTCGCTGAACGAAGCCCATTCGCAGTTACAGCATCTGGACGGTTGGTATTTAACGCATGATGGCCAACGCATTCGCAAAGATTGGAAGGTTAGGCACTTCATGGCCGGCATGCATTTTTTTAATTCTATTGCTTCGCTGGCAGAAGCCGATGGACATCATCCGGACCTTCATCTTTCCGCCTACCGCAATGTATCGGTCGAACTCTGGACGCATGCGATTGGTGGATTAAGTGAAAACGATTTCATCCTGGCCGCCAAAATTGATCAACTTCCTGTGGAACTAGACGGATGAAGGATTCGTTGATGCCGGTACTATTGCGTCGATCCGATCCGGTGGTCGAAAAAATTCGCGGCAATGTTTGACAAAACATCTTCGGTTTTCTGCCGCCAAATTAGGTCCATTGCCGGTAAGATGGCGTTCGGTTCGAATTTTTCCGGATTTCACTCCGGATTTCTTGTAATCCGTTTGATCCTGCCGCGACCAACATTATCCGAGCGCGGACTAACAGGACTCACGTATCAAGAGGAGAAAAGAATGAAAATTTTCGCTGCACGTTTTATGTTAGGCTTCGTCCTTGTGGCATCTGTTTCAACGAGTGTACTAGGCGAAACGGCTCAATACCGAGCGGTGTTTGATGTAGTTTGGGCTCGGGAGACGCATCCATCGGATCCGATCCGGTTTCCCGATCGTCCTCATTTTTCTGGCCCGATTGGAGCGACCCATAGCGACCGCGTCGTATTCTGGGAGCCTGGCATGTTGGCAACGCAAGGCATTCAAGACATGGCCGAAAAAGGCTCGCGTCCTCAGTTGACCGCAGAAATCGATGCCGCGATCTCAGCGGGCACGGCAAAGTCCGTTGTTGCCTTTTGCTGTACGCTTGACTCACCAGGGTCCGCTCAACATGAATTCACTGTCGACGCCGACTTCCCGTTGGTTTCGCTGGTAACCATGATTGCGCCGAGCCCCGATTGGTTTGTCGGCGTTTCGAACACCAGCCTGCGAGACGAAGACGGCTGGATCGGTAAACAAGTGATTGATTTATACGCTCACGATGCCGGGACCGATGCTGGGGCAACTTTTCTAGGTGCTGACGCACCGATGAACTCGCACGAACCGATCCACCGCATCATGGGCCCTGCCTTTCCCGACGACGTTCCTTTGGGGACACTCACGTTTCTTCGCTTGCTGGATGGAGACGTTTCGGAAAACGGGACCGTTTCCGCTGAAGATATTGATCAACTTTCGGATGCGATACGAAACCAAGCGACCGATACTCGGTTCGACCTGAACCACGACCGCAAAGTCGACGAAGCGGATCGAACGTATTGGATTCACGAAGTGATGGACACCTACGTCGGTGACGCAAACTTGGACGGCGAGTTTAACAGTTCGGACCTTGTTCGAGTGCTCGTGGCAGCACAGTACGAAGATAGCATCCCCGGAAACTCGACTTGGATGACAGGCGACTGGGACGGTGATGGCGAATTTACGTCGCGTGATCTGCTGGTCGCCTTTGCCGATGGCGGCTACGAACTAGGTTCGCAAAACCGCGTGGTGGCTGTCCCCGAGCCGACAGTTGGCGTGGCATTAATGTTTGCCACATTTACCTGTCTGTGTGGAATTGTCCGCCGACGATTGAGAAAATCTTAGGCTGGCTTGTGGAATTGCGTTCAGACCACGTTTTGTCAAAACGGCCGCCGTTTGTGTCGAATTCTATACAGCGAACCGTGGACAACGGTAGCCCGTGAATTTGAATTACCGGCGGGCCGAATCACGTTGGTTCTTTCAAAGCAAAGCCCTTTGTGAATCAGTTGCTGTTGGAATTCGTTCGCGTGAGCGCGATTAGGGTCGGTCAACCAGCACTCGCCGAGCGGCAGCAGCAACTGATCGATTAAATTCACAATCGGTTCAATATTGCGGCGTTCATACAAAACATCTGCCGCCAGCAGCACATGCACACGAGGTTCGTCGGACAAGTGTCGCCAGTCTAACGCATGACCGGCCACGTTCTGAAAGCCGTTGACCATCGCGTTGCGCAAAGCAAACTGCACTGCGGTGTGGTCGTAGTCGGTCATGGTCACGTGCATGCCCACGGCCAAGGCTGCTAAGCTGGACAATCCCACTCCACAGCCAATTTCCAACGCGGTCAATTCGTGCGGCTCGCTCCAGGAATGTTCCAGGATGGCTGCCGCCAACATCTCGGCCGATGGCCACAAGTCGGCCCAATAGGGCATGTATTCGTCTTGTTCGAACGCCACCATCGTATCGGGGTGATCTAACACGTCGTCGATGCTGTGCGGTCGTTCGACAACAAA
>JAGQOZ010000046.1 GCA_020426955.1 Planctomycetales bacterium | reverse complement strand
GCTTTGGAGTTGGCATCGTCGCCCACCGTGTCGGTAGCGAACAGGACCGGGCTAGATACCAATTCGGCCAAGCGGTCTGCGGCAGGTTTGAGGCTGAATTTTGGATCGGGAGCACCTTTCGGGCGTCCAAGATGGCTCATCAAAATCACTTTTCCACCTCGGTCAATCACCGATTGAATGGAAGGTAACGCCATACGGATTCTTCGGTCGTCGGTGACTTGGAGTTTGTCGTTCAGCGGCACATTAAAGTCAACTCGCATCAAAACGGTTTTGCCGGCTACGTCTAATTGGTCGATGCTGCGCTTTGCCATTGGATTCTTACCTGTTCTGGTGTCAGCAGATTCGAAATAACGGACATGACCGCAAACCAGATCTGTTGCGAGGTCAAGTTCGAACCGTTTTCGATTGGTTTGCCTACGCAGGCGAACCGGAATTCGCTCAGTAGCTTAGCAAGAATCCAGGGATCGCTACAGGACCCTTGGGAGAGCTGTGCGAGCGAAGAGAACTTGGCTGCCCGAACCATCGTAGTGAATTCGCGGCGCGCAGTCCTGTGCCTGCGGTTTGTGCGAGCGATCCGGTCTTAGCCGGATTCGGACCGTCGCCGGCGTAGTGACGCCAGGACTCCAATGCCGGTCATTAGAGTCAATGTGTTGCTGGAGGGTTCCGGAACTTCAAAAACATTTTTCGGCAGATTCGACAGTGTCGTGTTGTTCAGAATGATGTCGCGTAGCCCGTAATTCTCTAGGTCGATGCCGACGGTGACTTCGAGTTGCGGGATTTGTTCGTCAAACAAATAGAAAAACCGGTCTCCGTCTCGCAATCGAGTAAACTGTTCCGCAATAGCGGTGGCGGTCAATTCGCCCACGGCGGAACCGGGCAGATGGTCTTCTGCCAACGCGCCGACCCAGGTGTCGACCAGGTTTATGTCGCCACCATACAGCGATTCCAAGTCTGCTTGCAGCTGCGGATCACTGGTAATATCCGCAAACGATTCGGCTGGTGCCAACCCGTACGATTCTCGGACCGAATTATAGTCCGCCAGCCCGTGGTCTCGGCCCCGTTGAATGTTCAACGCAGCCAGATCGAATCGCAGCGGATTGCCATCCAGCATCAAGAAACTGCGAATGTCTTCTACCAGTTGCAGGTCTACTTCCTGCGCCGAGGTCATAACGAGCCCTTTCAGGACCTGCTCGATGCGTTCGGGTTCGTCGGTCATCATAGACGGTTTGAAGAACGCTTCTCGCAGACTGACCATTTCGGTTACGTTTCCTTGGTCGTCCATGAGTTCCAAATGGGGACCGATCATGCTGTGCCCGAACCTATAAATGGCACTGGAAAATTCAGTGTTGATGGTTGGATTGACGTTCGGATTATAGGCTGCCGAATCCATATTCAACATTGATTCACCCAGCAGCGACGGAAGAAATTCGTTGTAAGTAATGTGCTGGATCGTGGCGCCCACTAGTTTGCGAGCTTGTTGATAGATTTCTTCGTCACGAGCGGCTGGATCGGTCGGCAGACCTGTCGCGTTAGCGTCAATCAGTTCTGCCAATCGGTTGTGTTCGCGGACAAACAGGGTATGCATCGAAATCAAGCCCAGCTGTTCGTTCACTCGCACATCGCCGGCAACAAAAAAACCGGCGTCATTGGGCATGAGGATTTCGTCAAGCGAAGTGTCGAGTCTTCCGTTTGAAAAGGTCCGCAAATAGCTGGCCTTGGCGGCATCGGAACCGTACACCATGGATGCGTCCAAGAAACTAGTGATCTGGTTCGGTTGTTCGCGAGGAATCCCGTTTTCGCCCGTGCCCGGGACATAGTTCGAGCGGTTCATGCCAATCATGGGCGCCAGTGGGTCTAGCGGATCGGTCACCAAGATGTTGGTTGTACCGTTTTGTGCGTTGGATTCCGTCAGTGACATGTCGTGGTCAATGAACTGGCCCCACTGCCAAGTCATATTGCTAAGCTGATAATGGCTGGGTGACGGATCAGGCTGAAAAGAAATGAGGTTGCTGATTTCTCTGGCGTTAACGGGATTGTAGACCTGGTCCATGCCATTCGCGTAGATTGCCGGAGAATATCGCAAGAGTGTCGAACCGGCCGCGCCCCATGTCGGCTGACTCACATTATTGCCCGTGCCATCGATTGACCGGTATTCTTGGGCGTGCGATGCGAAAGCAACGAAGATGCCAAACAGGCATACGAGGGTAGTATGAATTTGTGTTCGCATTAGCGGACAGCCTCTGTGATGCTCATTCAAAGAATTTTGCTACAACTACTGAATCGTCAGCTGGGCGGCAATGTTACCGCAAACGTAGTACTTGGTACTTTCCTCTTATCTTACCAAGCCGAATCCGCATCATGCTACAAGGGCGCCGCAGACTTCGCAACGAATTTGTAGTGATTATAGTGGCTGGCCCAAGATCGCGGGATAGAAGGGTGGTCTGTGCTTAGCTGGAAGTGGTGCGTCGCTCGGCCACCAGGTCCACGATTTGGCGAACCACCTCGATGGTAGAGAGTCGGTCGGTACAGATTTCCACGGCATCCTCCGCTTTACGCAAACGGCCAACCGGACGATTGCGGTCCCGTTCGTCTCGGCGATTCTGTTGCTCCAAGATTTCGTCCAGCGTCAGTTTTTCGCCTCGTGCGGCGAGTTCTTCTTGCCGACGTCTCGCTCGTTCGGTGGCGGACGCTGTTAAGAAGACTTTGCATTCCGCATCCGGAAAGACCTCGGTCCCTTGGTCGCGACCTTCGGTCACAACATTGCGCGCGGTCCGCGCAAACTGGCGTTGCAGTTCGGAAAGGCATGTTCGAACCTGCACGTTGTCCGCGACATAGTGGATGGCGTTGGCAATTTCGGGCGTTCGAATCGAATTGGTGACTTCTTCGTCATTCAGAAAGACTCGGTCGTTATCCAAGCGAATTTTCTGTCGCAGCGCAAAATCGCTGAGCGTCTCCGGGGCTTCCAGTGGAATGTTCTGGCACAACGCCGCATACACGATGGCTCGATACATGGCTCCGGTGTCCAAGAAACGAAATCCCAGTTCCTGGGCCACCATTCTCGCGACGGTAGACTTGCCTGCGCCTGCAGGTCCATCGATAGCAACAATCATGTGCCGAGCCAACTTTACCTGTGAAATAATTTCGGGAAAGCCAAACACCCGGATATCAGCTTGGCACATCCGAGTGGATCTGGCTAGGGCGACTACACCAATGTCTTCCGTAGCGCGAGTTGGCGATGGTGCAAGTTTCCTTTGGCACTAAGTTGTGCCAGTCATCACCGCTTGAACATCAGCTCCACTTCTGCCATTTCGTGTTCTGTAAGGCGAACTTTGACTTGATCTGCTTGGACCGAACAGTGGTCCATCGTGTTGTTGACGAAGTTGATTTTCCGGGCCGATTCTATGGGGCGAACGCAACTGATGGTCGTTGTGCCGGGCCGTCCATCCACTTCGATCAATCGAACGCGAATGCCAGTAATTTGATCCGCCTTGATGATTGGTTCGGCATGAGTAATCAACACGTTGCGATTGTTCACATGCAGCAGCCAGCTGGCTGAAGTGGCGTCGCCCATGCGGAATTGCGGAACCGAGAACGGAGAGGTTAGCAAGTTCAATGCTTCTCGCAGTGGCTGTTTGGCGTTGACGCCCATTGCCAACTGAAATTGCACCGCCGATTCTCCTTGACAGGACAACAGTAAGTCCAGCATCCGCCGGCCTACTTTTCGGTGATAGGGCAAACCGCCATTGAGAATGGAAACCACGTGCGAACCATCGTCCAAATTGACGGCCAACGGAGATTCAAACCGCGAGTTGGTTGTCTTGTATCGGCGATCGTTCACGTAGCGATAAATGTCCGTTGCTTCGCTGCTCCAAGCGAACCTGGCCGCCAGATACGAATTCCATGGATCGCCGCCCAGCAGTTTATGTAGTGTCTGGGCGTCTTCCAACTGGACGTTGATGGTGACGAATCGACTGCCTCGTTCCAAACGAACACGTTGCTGAAAACGCGTAACCGTGCCGTCCGCGTGGTCGACCAGCCGACCATCCGCCACGATTTCCGCAACCAGCTGGCTGCTGTTAACCAATTGCACTTGATCGGCAATCATTTTTGTATAGCAGCGCGCGAACGTTTCGTCTGGATTCGATTTCCAGCCAGGTGGATCGGGAGTGAGTCGCACGCCCAGAAGTTGCGAAACCAGATTGGTACGAGTGCCATAGATTTTGAACGCTTGAATGCCGCCGGTCTGTCGACTCACTTCCACTTCAATAAATTCGTTTCGCAAGGAAAGGCCGTCGCCAATTTCAGGTGTGGCCTTCGGTTTGGCTGACACAGGGACGATACTGGCCACGCCAAATCCGGGAACGTCGACTAACGCTTCGCAGGTGTTGTGTGATACCGCATTCGCGTAAACGGGCGTCTCGACGGCGATCGAATGCGGTACGTTTGGCAAAGGCAGGTAGCAGCGTCGCGGATGCGGCGATGCATTGACTAACATGCAAGCCGATTCGTCTGGTTGTCCCAGTAGACCGGCAATCTCTCGAGCGATATGTTCCGCGTTGGCGTGAAGTTCGGCGGCCAGATTTGGCGAAACGGATTCGACCGATTCGTGGCGAAATCGACTGACTTGTTGTTGGCAGTTGTTCCAGCAGTGAATGCTCGCCACGTCAGGTTGAATCAGGCAACGCATGGTGGCCAACGTTTGGAGTTGCCAGCAGGCAATTTCGGTTCGCCAATAAGTCTGCCAGCGCGAAAGAGGATCGGACTGTTGTTGCGAAACATCTTGGCGAAGGTAAGGCGAACGATATTGATCACTGCGAAAGCGATCATGAATGCCTGTATCATACGAATCTGTAAAATAGCTGCGGAACGTGGCCAGGCGTCCGACTGCGTTGGTGTACTGGGAAATACGCCTAAGCTGATCGAACCACGGGCTTTCTTGGCCCGCCCAGCGCACAAAGACTCGAGTGGCAACGTGGTCCATGTCCATCGATTCGCTGAGACTGGTCGCCAGATTCACGAATGCGGCGGATTGTGTGGCGTCCAGCGGCGAACGCATGATGGCTTCCACGCCGGTGTCGTCTTCGCCTACCCAACGCGACTTGATTTGGTTTCCTTCGGGAAAGCGACCGTCGTCCAGTGTGGCATGTAATGCGCCTTGATATTCCAATCGATTCAAAATGGATGGCAGGCACATGGCCAAGCCAAAACGGCGTCTGGCAAACACCTGCGGGCGTTCGCCTGTTAGCTGGGCGATCGTGTCCAGACCGTGCCGAAAATTGTTCAGTACCGCTTCCGAGCTGACCAGGCTGGTAGGCAATTCGCAAAATTCACCTCCCAGCAAATTGACTTGGCCCGATTCCATTTTTCCTTTCAGCAGCGGTGCAAATTCAGAATTTTGCTGAGCCAGTTTTTCCAGCGTCTGCGCGTCGGCCATGATGTTCAACGGGATGTCTCGTTCCAGTTCTTGCTGGATTTGCGGCCAGCTGAGCCCGTCATGCAACAAGGCCACGTCCAGTAAAAAGACGTCCACACCGTAGTAGTGTTCTCGTTCCTGAGTCAGAAAATCAAAACAAGCCTGCAAGCGATCTCGTACCGCCTGCTGGTCATTTTCAAAGGCGCTTCTCGCTGCATCGACTAGGAATTGTTCGAACGCAGAATCGGCGATGCCGCTGGTGTACCGCATGTGCTGCGTCATGCGTTCCACTTGCATGTAGCAATAACCGAGCGAATAAAAATCGTCCAGCAGTTGCGGGTCTTGGTCGCAGGGCAATTCGATTCGTTCGCACAATGCGCGCACAATGTCGTCTCGACTGGCGCCGCTGTCGGTGACCAGCGTTCTGGGGTGAGAAAGTTGGTCGAAGAATTGTTCGCCGATTTCGGATCGAGAAAAATACGGGACCACAACCAATTGTGGCGAATCGGGATCCACCGCGTCGCGATGAATCCATTGCGGAGCGCGTTCGCTGGCTAGGATCAAAGCGGGGTGCCACAAGGCGGTCCAGCATGCCAACAAGTTGTCAGCCAACTGGTTTTCCGCTCGTGCAGGAAAATCATCAAATCCATGGTAGGGAAGAAGCAAGGCGATTTGGTCGAGCGATTTCATGTCGTCTTAATGCTTGGGCTGAAGGTCGGTACCGAGTCTGGATTCGATGATTCAATAATTGAACATCGCGTGCCAGGGGGCTGAGGGACTTGATACGCTGCTTTGGCGCGTGGCGAAAGTGGGGAGTGTTGGAAATGAGGTCCAATGATATTGGCAATATCGTTACAATTGGCAGGCGAATGCCAAGTGTGAGGGGTTTCGGGCTGCATCGACTCGGCGGCCTGGAAGCCGACACCTATCTTATTGTGAGTACCTGATTTAGAGCTTTTGACATTTCATAAGATTGTTTGACAACGGAAGATTGGCTGCGATAGACTAGAGAAGAACGCTGGATTCCGGAACAGAATCTATTTTCAATTCTTGGTTTGCCAAAATTGCGTTCAACCGACTCTTCCGATAAGGCAAATACGAAGAGGAATTTGGAATTACAGGAACGTTAATCTCGTTTCTGGAGTGGGAGTTACATAAATGGCCGGATCGAATGCCGTGTGGGGCATTGATATTGGACAATGCGCGTTGAAAGCGATGCGTTGTTCCCTAGGTGAAGATGGCAAGACGCTGGTTGCCGAGGAATTCGACTACATTGAATACCCCAAAATTCTAACGCAGCCCGACGCGAATCCGGAACAACTGGTCAGCGAAGCGCTGCAGCAATTCTTGTCGAGCCATTCGCTGAAAGACACACGAGTTGCCATCTCGGTTTCTGGGCAAAGCGGGCTTTCGCGGTTTATCAAGCTTCCGCCTGTTGAACCGAAGAAAATTCCGGACATTGTCAAATATGAAGCCAAGCAGCAAATTCCGTTTGCGCTGGAAGATGTGATCTGGGACTATCAAGCCCTATTCGGTGGTGGTGGAACCGAAGACGGTTTGTCCATGGAGACGGAAGTGGGTCTGTTCGCCATGAAGCGAGACCAAGTCTTCAAGGCACTGCGGCCATTTCGCGATGCCGGTATCGAATTGGACTTTGTGCAGCTGACGCCTATCTCGATCTTCAACGCCGTTACGCATGGCGTCATGACTGATATTATCGAACCGGCCGATTATGATCCCGATAATCCTCCGGAATCGGTGGCCATTATTTCCATGGGAACCGATACCACGGATCTAGTAATCACCAACGGTTTCAAAATTTGGCAGCGAAGTATTCCCATTGGCGGAAGTCATTTTACCAAGCAGCTGACCAAAGAGATGAAGCTGACATTTGCCAAGGCTGAACACCTAAAGCGAAACGCTCGTGATGCGGAAGATCCCAAGGCGGTGTTCCAAGCCATGCGACCGACGTTTGGCGACATGGTGCAAGAGCTGCAGCGAAGTATCGGCTTCTTCAAAAGCATTGATCGCAAGGCCAAGATTACGTCGGGCGTTGTCTTGGGTAACACGGTTCGCTTGCCCGGTTTACAGCCGTATCTGGAGAAAAACTTAGAACTGCCCATTAAGAAAATCTCGCAGTATGAGAATCTTTCGGGTGCTACGGTCGTGGGCACGCCCAAGTTTAAAGACAACATATTGTCATTCGCCGTCTGCTACGGATTGTGTTTACAAGCGTTAGGCAAGTCGCGGCTTTCGACCAACTTGATTCCTCGAGAATTGGTCACGGCACGCATTATTCGCCGCAAGAAACCGTGGGTAGTGGCCGGGATTGCCGTGTTGCTGTTGGGCTTCTGTTTTAACTACCTGTTGCACTGGCAAACGTGGCGCAGCACGCATCCGGACAATTACAGTCATTTGGAATCGCAGTTGACCAGCGTGTCCAGTACCAGTAGTAGCTTCAAAAGCAAAGACGACGAACTGATCGGCAAATTCAATGCTTTGAAGGCTCACGGTCGCAGCGTGGTTGGTGGAGCCGATTCGCGTTTCCTGGTCCTGGAACTGTACGCCGCCATCACCGAATGTTTGCCCAAAGAGGAAGGGAAAACGCCGGAAGAAATCAGCGAACTGCCCTATGAAGAACGGCCTCAGCTGAACATTCAGTATATCGAATCCGAGTTCTTTCCCGGCATCGACGAATATATCACGCCCGACGTCAAAGAACGCTACAAGGATTTTCGAAAGTTCTTGGCGTACAACGAATCGCTGGCCGCCGGTGGCAACCCAACTCCGCCTCCTGCTGCGGACGCCGCCGAGGGAGAGGAGAATCTGGACGAAGAGCCGATCGACGGTGGTGCAGCCGATGGAGGTGAAGCAGGTCCGGAGTTCGAATCACCGGAACTTTCTGGACCAGGTTGGGTGATTGAAATTCGTGGATTCCATTTGCACAACCGGACGGTGGAAAACGGCAAAGAGCAGTATGTCATCAACACGCTGCTGAAGAACTTGGAACAAGGTTCGATCGAATTACCGCCGGCTCCGGGACTCCCGCCCGTGAAGTTCAGTATGCAAGAGATGGGGATTTACTATCCCATCTTGGCCAACGAAGGTAGTTCGCCAACGTACATGGTTCCTAATCCTGACTACGAACCGCCGGCAGGCGCTCAGTTCAATTCGAGCGGCCGACCAGGCGAAGGAGAGGGCAATTTTGGTGGAAATAATTTCAATACAACGGGTGATCCCAAAAACAGCCCAATGATCGGCGTGCCTGGTTACGAATTCACAGTGCAATTTGTGTGGATTCCTCGAACGGCCAGCGAACGAATGGAGCTACGAGCAGTTCAGGAACAATTAGCCACAGCCGATGACAATTCGGTAGCCAATGCGGGAGGCTTTTAGATATGGACCAACTAAAAGAGTTTTTCGGCCTTGTGAAACGACAACACTTTTGGTTCGTTGCGCCGCTGGTGTTGATTCTGGGAATCGTAGCTTGGTTTATGGGCAAAGGCGTAATTGCGGATGAAACCAGTAAGAACTTAAGCGCGATCAGTACCAAGTTTTCCACGGCGCAAAATGTGACAACGGTCCGAGTGGAAGAACTGGGCCATCCCAACGAAACTTGGCATGCGGAAATGGAGCAGTTGATTGCTTCTCGCACGGACAACGTAAAGCAAGCGTGGCAGAAGAAATGGGATAGGCAGAAAGAACTGTTAGTGTGGCCGAATCAACTGCCACCGGCATTTTTGCGAACGGTCGAACCATTGCGGCCTATCGAAACGACATTTGATCCCGCGAAGGATAAAATATCCGATGTCTTGTTAAACAGATACGCGATATACGTAAAGCAAGAACTGCCTAAATTGGCCGAACAGATTGGTTCCAAGTGGAATCCGGCGTCAACGGGGCGTTCTTCGTCTGGCAGTTTCGAAGGCGAAGGTCGCCGTCGTCC
Organism: Planctomycetales bacterium; assembly: GCA_020426955.1. Taxonomy (GTDB): domain Bacteria; phylum Planctomycetota; class Planctomycetia; order Pirellulales; family Pirellulaceae; genus JAGQOZ01. The sequence goes on along the minus strand of JAGQOZ010000046.1, from coordinate 10,166 downwards.
TGGCCGAGAATCATTCGGCGCGTTGGAGGATGACGGTTCCATTGTAGCGTGGGATTCGGGAAATCAGGGCGAGATTGAAGAAGGTTTCTCCTGGCCGGCGGATCGTCCGACCGCTATGCAAGTGCTGTACGCTCAAGAAGACCTGTGGGTGTTGAGTGCCTTGATGGACATCATTGCGGCTACCAATCAAGGTGCTATCGCCAACACGACGGCGGCCGTGAAAGAAATTCAGTTCATTCGTTTAGGGAAGGACGCCAAAGGTTTGAAGGATACCGGCTACAGTGTGATTCGACCACAGCCACTTCCCTCAGGTGAACCAGGCGACGACGAAGGAATAATGATCGACAATAGTGTCGGCGGAACTTCTTCGGAACCGCAACCAGATCGAGGTGTGGAAGGTGGCGAAGGAGCTATTGCTGCAGCGCCCCACCCGGCGGAAGGCCGATATGTGGACGATAGTTTTCAACCGATTGAGGATGTCGCGACGTTGAAATCTAGCATGGACATCGCCAAACGAATGCCGATCCGCATGCGTTTGAAGGTAGATCAACGCAAGTTGAATCGCTTGTTGGTGGCGTGTGCCAATGCTCCGCTGACCGTCGAAGTTCGACAATTGCGTTACAATCCGCAAGGAGATGCAGGCGGACTGGCTGGATTTGGTGGTGGCGAAGGTGGCCGTTCGTTTAGTAGTGAATACAGTGGCGAGGGGAATCGGTCCAATCAAGGTCCCAAGACCAAGCCTGTGGAAAACGTGGATACGTTTGTTCGCACAATTGAAATTTATGGGATTATTTACATCTTTAATCCCGTCAACGATCAGCTGCTGGAGGGCGGCGCTGATGTGGCGGTGATGGACGATGGCGCTCTGTAGGCGGTTATAGAGATATCGCAACTAGCTTGTGGATCGTTAGTTACGAAAGATTCGGAACAGACTCGCAGTTAAAGATAGTGAGATCAACGCATGGTCGGTAAAAAGGCAAAGAAGTCGGCAAAACCAGCCAAGGAAAAGAAACCCGCCAAGAAGAAATCCAAAGGTAACGGAGCAGGCGCGGAAAAGCTAAAGCAGTTCTTCCTACTGCATTCGGAAAAGTTGGTTGTGGGTGTTCTGGCTGCGGCAGCTGCTTGGATTATTTTTCAAGGCTTCAGCCTGGATGGATTGCCAAACAACCGGGCTCCTGCTGATCTTCAGCAGGCCATCACTTCGGCCGACTCGTACATCAAGCAAACGCCATTTACGGAAGTTCGGTCGGTGCGTTATCCCGAAGAAGACCGTTTTGACCAACAGGCCACGGAAGACACCAACGGAATCGAATTGGCCGCGTATAGCTTGGACAACGTCTTTTCGCCCATTTACCAGAAGCCTCAGCGATTGCGTAAGGATCCCGAACTGTTGGCGCCCTATCAGTTAGAGACCAAGGCTGGCTATGGTCCCATTGCCTTGAAGTCGCAAGAGTCCGGGAACGATGGCTTTGTTAATGAAAGCCGTGACCCCAATTTGCGACAGATTCCAGAACAAATGGCGCAACGATTTCGTGGTGGCGGTGGTGGTGAAGGCTCGATGGGTGGCGGCAAGATTGAAAGCCGATATTTTGTGGCTGTCACTGGCTTAGTTCCACTGCAAAAACAAATGGCCTTATATGAAGAGGCGTTTGATGGAGCGGCCGAGTATTCTTTGGAACGTGATATGCCCAACTACGGCGGTGTGCGTCTACAACGCGCGGAAGTCAATTCGGACGGCAGTGTCGGGCAATGGGTTGCTGTGGACGACGAAACATTTGGGCGTCGCGAACCAACAACTTGGTCGGGTGAGAACCAGGAAGTTGTTGCAGAAGATTATGTGATCGAAAGTCTGCTGATGCCAATTCCGCCCATCATCGGTCGGGACATGCGAGAGTGGTCCGGGCATTCCGATGTGGAAATGGTCGAAGTCGGGCGAGGCGGTGAATATGTTGGCCGTAGCGACGAAATGGGCGGAGCCGAAGAACAGGAACAATCGTTCAATCTGTTTGGCGAAGACTTCGGGCGAGGTGAAGGCGAGGGACGAGGAGGTATCGAGGGATCGGGTGACTTGGGAGCGACGGCGTCTTATCGTGGCGGTGAAGGTGGTTCGATGAACCGTCTGCCCGACAGTGAATTTGTTATGTTTCGTTACTTTGATTTTGGGGTCGAACCGGGCAAGAAGTATGTTTATCGAGCTCAAGTGATTCTGGAAGACCCGAATGATCCTGCAACGGACAACAAGAAGCCATCGACGGCTAGTTGTGACAGTTCGGTGATTCGTCGTTTGCAGGAACAGAAATCAGATCCCGACTATCGACAGCATGCTCGTTTTTCCGATTGGAGCGAAGCGAGTTCGGCCGTACGGATTTCCAGTGGTAACAGCGTTTTGGCCGGGAAGGTTCAGGCTCCCAGCGAAGACCGTCGCCTGAAGATTATCAAGCCGGGCGAAGAGCCTTCGGCAATCGCGTTGGCCATTGCCTATGATCGAAACCGAGCGATGGATGTTCCAGCAGAATTGACTGTCAAACGAGGTTCCGTCTTGAACACTCAGGGTGACTTGGAAGCTGTCGATCCGAATCTGATGCGGTTACGCAAGTTGGAAGGTTATAGCTTGGTCACTAATGCTTTGGTGTTGGATATTGACGGCGGAAAACCGTTGAATTCGGAAGAACTGACTTCGCCGGGACAAATCCTGGTCATGATGGAAAACGGCGATTTGGTGTTTCATGACGAGCTAGCGGAAGTTTCGGAATTCAATATGAATCGAGTTCCCGAAGAAGAATTGCTGGGCGAAGGTTTTGAGTCGCGGCGAATGGAAGGCGAACCAGAAAATGAGACTCGTGGTCGTCGTACAAATCCTCGAAATACGCGTCGTGGTGGTCTGGCACCGGAACGAGGTGGTGGCCGATAGCCGAATCGCACTCAGCTTCGTATCATTAACTTGATCACTCGCAACGCACGATGTTCAACTCGTGCGTTTCCTTTTTTGGTGACAAGCGAATTGAAACGAGACGCGGGACATGACGCACATTTCGGAATATGACTTTGATCTGCCCAAGGATCTGATTGCGCAACAGCCCAAAGCAAACCGTCCCGATTCGCGTCTGATGGTAATTGAGCGAGCGACGGGACAGATTTCTCATCGGCATGTTCGAGACCTGCCCGAGATTCTTTCGCCCGACGATTGTTTGGTGATGAATGATTCCAAAGTCGTGCCAGCTCGGTTGGTTGGCCACCGAGCGAACACGGGCGGCAAGTTCGAAGGGCTGTTCCTGCGAACGGAACAGCACGGGATTTGGCAAATTCTGTGTAAGACGCGCGGCAAGATCCAGCCCGGTGAACGAGTTTCAATACAGGCTCCGGGGCAATCCACCGACGCGGAGCCATTGTCACTGCAGATGCTGGCCAAGCTGGATGGCGGCATGTGGGCCGTCAAGCCCGAAGTAGAATTGCCCGTGTTTGATCTGCTGCAGAAATTCGGACGGATTCCGTTGCCGCATTACATTCGTGACGGTGAAATGACGGCTGCAGATGTGCAATCGTATCAAACGGTCTACGCCAAAGATCCCGGCTCCGTCGCCGCGCCGACGGCCGGTTTGCATTTCAATCAACACCTGTTGGATCAGATTCAAAGAAAAGGGTGCGGAATTCAATTTGTCACGCTGCATGTGGGAATTGGTACATTTCGCCCCATTGCGGTCGATCATCTTGATCAGCATCAGATGCACGCCGAATGGGGATCACTTTCGGCCGAAACCGCGGATTGCCTTCGTCGCGTACGAACCAATGGGCGTCTTGTGGCAGTGGGAACCACCAGTGTGCGAGTCTTAGAATCAGCCGCTCGATCTGGGAAACTAGAAAGTTGGACTGGTGAAACGGAGCTTTTCATTCAACCCGGATTTGCCTTTCACGCCGTCGACTCGCTGATGACCAACTTTCATCTTCCCAAGTCAAGCTTGCTGGTTTTGGTGCGAACCTTTGGCGGAGATGAATTGATGCGAGAAGCATATGACATTGCTATTCGCGAAGAATATCGCTTCTTTAGTTACGGCGATGCGATGCTGATTCTGTAAGCGAAACGGCATCGAGGATGAACGCATGCTTTTCGAAACCGCCAACATGTTTTACGCTATCGCCAAACACTCAGGAAGAAAGGATGGACTATGTCGACCGTTCATACGGAACACGTTTTGGTAATTCCTACGGACGCTTTTCACCAAGCTGGATATTTTCAAGGATTTTCCACGGATGTGGAAACTTATGTTTCTAAATTGCTCAGACCAGAACTCATCAGCTATCGACCTCGAGGTCAGATGGAGGAAGATCCTAGTTTCAAACAGCTGATTCCGTACGTGATTTTTCGGCACACGGATCATGCTGGTGTCGAACGTTTGTTTCACTATGTTCGCGGGCAAGGAAACGGTGAAACTCGCCTGCGAAGCAAAGTCAGTATTGGAATTGGCGGCCATATTTCTGCGGACGATGCGGACGTGGCTGGTTCGAATAGTCCTTATCAAGAAGGCATGCAGCGAGAGTTGTCGGAAGAAGTGCACATTGACACTCCGTTCCAAGAACGTTGCGTCGGGATGATCAACGACGACGAAACGGAAGTGGGTAAAGTGCATTTGGGAATTGTGCATATCTTTGATGTGGTGACGCAAGACGTGCATTCCAAAGAAGATGACATTGCGAAAGCTGGTTTTGCCGCTGTGACGGATCTTCTTCAGCGATTAGACGAAATGGAAAGCTGGTCTCGAATTTGCCTGGAAGCGTTGTTCCAGTAGTAGCCGAGCGACAAACGATGGGGCACGCCAAGTCCGTGATTTATTTGGACAATCAGTCAACTACTCGAGTGGATCCTCGAGTGGTTGCGGTTATGTTGCCTTACTTTACGCAGCACTACGGCAATCCCTCCAGTAACAGCCATGCACTTGGTTGGGAAGCCAAGGAAGCGGTTGATCAAAGTCGTCAAGTCATTGCCCATGGTTTGCGAGTCGATTCGCGAGAAATCTGTTTTACCAGCGGAGCGACGGAAAGCAACAATCTGGCGTTGCGAGGTGTGCTGCGTCGGAAGCGAAGTCGCGGTCGTCACGTGATAACGTTCGCCACGGAACACAAAGCGGTGCTGGATCCATTGCGATCGATGCAACAAACGGGCGAATGTGAGCTGACCATCTTGCCGGTCCAAACGCAAGGTGCGGATTCGCCGGGCTTGGTAGACTTGGATCAATTGCGAGATTCGATTCGCGATGACACGGTGTTGGTTTCCGTTATGTTGGTCAACAACGAAATGGGTGCGATTCAACCGTTGGCGGAAATTTGCGAATTGTGCCATGAACGGGACGTTTGGGTCCATTCGGACGCGACGCAAGCACTGGGCAAGATTCCGCTGAATTTGAAAGAACTGGGAGTCGACCTTGCCAGCTTTTCTGCTCACAAATTGTACGGACCCAAAGGAATCGGCTGTTTGTATGTTCGCAAAGGATCACCGGCAATTCGCTTGCAGCCGATGTTGGAGGGTGGCGGTCAAGAATTTGGACTCCGCAGCGGCACGTTGAATTCACCCGGTATCGTCGGGTTCGCGGAAGCGGTGCGGGTGGCGATAGACGAATTGTCAGGCGAATGGGATCGGATATGTTCCCTGCAGCTGCGGTTTTGGACCAAGTTACAGCAAGTTGTTCAAGATGTCTTGCTGAACGGTCCTCCTTTGTCGAATCAAGCGAATGCGGCGCTGCGAATTCCTCATAATCTGAATGTTGCTTTTCGTTGGGTTGATGGCGAGACGTTAATGCTAAATATGCCTCGTCTGGCCGTGTCCAGCGGCAGTGCATGTAATTCGACCAACCCGCAACCCAGCCACGTCCTGCAAGCGTTAGGCGTGGATGACGACTTGGTTCGCGGCAGTTTGCGATTTGGTTTCGGCCGCTTCAATCAGGAATGGGAAATCGACGATGCGGTTGATATGCTGGCAGAAAATGTGGCGAAATTGCGAAAGTCGAGCAGTATGTCTTGAATCGCTTCTGGGTCGCTTTCTGGGAATTTGGCTGGTTAGCCTTTTCTTTTGCAACCGAATGATATAATTTACACAGTCTTAGTTGTCGAAAATCAGTTCACAGATAAATTGGAGTTTTCCGGCATGTCGATTACTCTTACCGAGCGAGCGGCTCAAGAAGTAAAGCGAATCATTGAAGATCAGAAGTTGGAAGAAGGTACCGTGCTTCGCGTGGGCGTTGTCGGTGGCGGGTGTAGCGGGTTTAGTTACAAACTGGCTTTTGACAAAGAATTTGACGACGTGAAAGATACCAAGTTTGATATGCATGGTATCAGTGTCGTGGTCGACAAAAAATCTGATTTGTACTTGGACGGAACAACGCTCGATTTCTATGACGGATTAGAAAAACGAGGTTTTACGTTTGATAATCCCAACGCGGTCAAGAGCTGCGGATGCGGAAGCTCGTTTCAAGCGTAACGACGCGTTAGATTCGTGTTTGACTTCAAAAGCGGACTGACAACAGTTCGCTTTTTCGTTTACTGGACGATAAACGATTCCTAATTGAGTTTTGGCCCGCGACAACCAGAGATAAATGCCTATATTGAATGTTCTGGTGATTTAGCAAACAAAGGCGAATGGAAATGATGCAGCATGAGGTTTTCAAATCGACGAGGCAAACGGGGCGTTCGGCGTTTTGAGTTAGAAAGTTTGGAAGATCGTTGTTTGTTGGCCAGTGATTTAGTTGGTCAACTTTATATCAGTGAGTTTTCGGCAGCCAACGTGAGCGTCGCCGAGACTTCTGTTCGTGGTTCCGCTACGGCGCAGTTTGGCGATGCCGAAAACTACGATTGGATTGAGCTTCAGAACGTGACGAATGGTCCCATTAACTTGGGCGGCACGTTTCTGTCTGATGATCGATCTGTCTGGAACAAGTGGCCATTTCCCAACAATGTGATTGTTCCGGCGGGTGGATACTTGTTGGTTTACGCGTCGGGCCACGATATTCGCGATACTCGGTTGGATAGCAACAGCCGGCTGCACACCAATTTCAAGCTTTCCATGGATGGCGAATTTGTTGGACTTTTCGACCAATCTGGCGAAGTCGTTCATCAATTTCGAAGTGTTCCGCATCAGCAAGCCGATGTGAGTTACGGCATTGCCAGCGATGGACAGGTTCGATACTTACGCGTGCCTTCACCCGCTGCACCGAACGGAGCTGGTTATGTGGATGCCGTTGCCGATACCAAGTTCAGTGTGGATCGAGGATACTTTGCCGAAGCATTTTCGGTCGCTATCTCAACGGCAACGCCCAACGCTGTTATTCGCTATACGTTAGACGGAAGTCAGCCGTCCGCCAGTCACGGCTTTGTCTATTCGTCGCCAATCCGGGTCGATTCGACAACCACGTTGCGAGCGGCCGCGTTTCGAGACGGTTATCTTGGTTCGGACGTCGACACGCAAACCTATTTGTTCCTATCCGACGTCTTACAGCAGCCCGCAACCATTCCAGGGTTTCCCAGTGGTGGCGGAATTGACGTTGGCAATAGTATCGTAGTGCCGCAGGATCAGCAAATGGATCCTGTGATCGTGTCGCAATATCAAGACTCTATGGAGTCGGCGTTCTATTCCATACCCACCATTTCCTTGACTTCAGATCCCGGTTCTATCTTTGCCGATTCCGGCTGGTATGACGGAGAGGATGTGGAACTGCCCGTTTCGGTCGAATTCATCTACCCCGATTCTTCGGCCGATAGTGAACAGTTTAATGCCGGAATCGAACCGCATTCACACGACCGCCTCAAACGATCTTTGCGTCTGACTTTTCGCGAAGCCTACGGCGACGCGTCGCTGAAGTCATCGTTTTTCAAGGTTAATCCGCTGTCTGGCGATTGGGCTGCCGACGAAGTGAATTCCGTTGTGCTACGAGCAGGCAACAATCGCAGTTGGGCGCGAATTTTTAATCCGGATAGAACCACCTACACCATTGACGAATATAGTCGAATTACGCAGATGGCCATGTCGAACTACGGCATGCCCGGCAATTTTGCTCACCTGTACATCAACGGTGTCTACTGGGGACTATATAATCCCGTGGAACGAGCCGATGCGTCGTGGAATGCCGAACAGTATGGCGGCGCGGCCGACGATTGGTTTACCATGAATCACGGCGGTGATCTGTCGGGCCAAGACGACCGCTATGACTACCTGACTGGGCCGCTGATTCAAAAGGATATGTCCAGCCGGCAAAACTACGCCGAACTCCAGCAGTATTTGGATGTCCAGGCGTTTGCCGACTACATTATTCTGGCTTGCTGGACCTCGCTGGCAGATTGGCCCAAGAACAACTTCTATGGTGCCAATCGCAATGAATCGTCAGAACTGGGCTCAACGCCGTTTCGCTATTTCGCTTGGGACAGTGAATGGTCGTGGGGAGAACGCAGCGGAAGCATGGGGCATGCTTGGGTGGACGAAGAGCTTCGTTCGTCTTTGTCTACGTCCAACTACACCATTGCTGCAATCTGGCATTCGGTTCGCCACAGTGATGAATTCATGACGATGTTTGCCGACCGAGTGGACCTGCACTTGTACAACGGGGGAGCGTTGTCCGAAGCGAATGCCCTGGACCGCTGGGAGAAGCTAAACGCGATCGTGTACGACGCCGTGATAGCAGAATCAGCTCGTTGGGGGGACGCGTTGAAGACTTTGGGCCAGCCGACTCGGACGCGCGACGTCGATTGGCAGAACCAGTACAACCGAATTGCCGAATTGATCGTGGGCAATGATGCGTATTTGATTTCCGCGTTACGAAACGAAGGTTATTACCCGCCGTTCGATGCACCCCGGCTGTCACAACATGGTGGACAGCTAACTACCGGTGCCGAGATTTCGTTTGATCTCCCTAATACGACGGGGCAAATCTATTACACCCTGGATGGTGCGGATCCTCGTGACGCCGGCGGAGCGATCTCTAGTGGTGCGAGAGGGGCAGCAGCTGGACAGGCACTTCCGCTGGGCCAAGGTGTGACACGCGTGAAGGCTCGAGTCTGGAGTCAAGGCCAGTGGTCGGCGTTGACCGACGCGACGTTTGTGGCTGACGTACCGGACGTGGGAATTTCTGAAATCATGTACCATCCCGCAGCCCCCACGCGACGTGAATTGGATCTGGGTTTTACGGACGCGGAAGACTTTGAATTTATCGAACTGCACAATCGAAGTAGCCACGACGTACCGCTGGCCGGAATGCAGCTGGTGGATGGCGTGCAGTTCGGTTTTGATGGGCAGATTTTACCGGGCGGGCAACGAGGTGTTGTGGTTCGAAATCAAGCCGCCTTTGTGGCTCGTTACGGCAACTCGCCGCTGGTGCTTGGCCAATATGACGGCACTTTGGCCAATGGTGGCGAACGTATTCGAATGCTGGATGCGGCCGGTGAACGGATTGCCGATTTTGAATATGGCGATGGCAATGCGTGGCCGCTAAGTGCCGATGGAGTAGGTGCTTCGTTGGAGTTGGTGTTCAGCACAACGGATGCGCATCTGATGTCCAAACATGACGCGTGGCGAGCTAGTCTGGATTCGGGTGGTTCGCCGGGAATTTCTGCGGCGACACCCGTGCCGGTTGCCATCGAACGGATTGTGGCAAACGGCAATGCTGATCAAGTTGTGCTGTTCAACAGTTCCAATGCAACCATCGACGTGAGCGGTTGGCAGGTAAGTGATTCTGCGGACGTATTGGATAAGTTCAAAATCTCGGCGGGAAGCACGATTCGCGCGAACAGCTATTTAACTCTGACATCAAGTCTCCTTATGCCAAATGACGGCGAACAAACGTTTGGACTGAGCCGCACCGGTGAAGAATTGTGGCTTACCCGAATCGTGAATGGTCGAAGGCAATTTGTCGACGCTGTTGAATTTGGGGCGTCGCAAGCTGGTGTCTCGTTGCAGAGATTGCCTCGTACCAGCTCGTATTTGGTGCCCACGCAAGGCTTGTCCGCCAATGGTCAGCGGTTTGCCGTTGCCATTTCCGAAATACACTATGCGCCCAATTCTATTGCCGCGGCAGCAGCGGCAGCGGCGCCGCAGGTGCAGTTGGATGATTTGGAGTTTGTTGAAGTCACCAATCGATCGGGAATGTCGCAGTCCTTGCGAAACTGGCGGATTCGAGGTGGTGTGGATT
>JAGQOZ010000468.1 GCA_020426955.1 Planctomycetales bacterium | reverse complement strand
CAGCGGCGTTTTTTGGCGTTTGGCAAACGTCAACGCGAACCGTTCAGCGTCATCACAATAATAGTAGGGTCGAAAGCCTTGCTCGACCGTTTCGGCATAAATGGCCGTCAGTGATCGAGGTTCAAAATGAGGCTGAATCGTTCGTTTTTGATCGCCATACCAAAGGCCCAACATCAGCAAGACCGCAGTGGACAAGGTGGCAAACGCGATCCAGCGTCGGCGGTTTGGTGGATTCGCCAGCTTCGCACGAGCGGCAGGTTGCACTTCAGAATGGGACGCCATGTCATGCGCCGTCTCATCAGCCGCCAGCCATTGTTCCACCTGCTGGACAGAAACAACCGTAGGCAAAAATGCCGAGCGTAAGTGTTGGTCCAGTTGTTGCTGCAGTTCGATTTCCGCGGCAATTTCCGGATGATTCGCCCAGTTTTGGGATGCGGTTTCGCGTTCTGCCGGGGAAAGTAAATCGTCCAGAAAGCGTTCCAGTTGATCGTTCGAATCGTTGTGGGGCAAGTTGTTACTCATAGCGAACCGCCCTGGTGGCCGGAAGTATTCGAGTAAACCTTTCGCAACCATTTCTTGCTTCGATGCACATGACTCATCGCCGTTCCTTCGGGAATGGACATCAATTCGGCAATATCGGCGTACGCCAATCCGTCGACGACACGCAGCAGCAAGCAGGATCGGGCTTCCACTGAAAGTTGGTTCAATCCGCGAAGCATATCATCGTCAAAAGCGCCCTGAAATTCGGACGCATTGCCTAAACTATTGAATTCGGCAACCACATCAGAACTTTCCAACTGCAGATCCATGGAGGCGGGATCCAATGACTGCGTATTTCGTCCCATGGTCCTTCGTCGGTGATTTGCCGCACAAAACCGTACAATCTGAGAAACCCACGCGCTGAAACTGGTTCCTTCGCGAAAGGAATCTCGCTTCCGAAACGCCACTAAAGCTGCTTCCTGAACCACATCATCCGCATCCGCTCGGTTTCCAACCACGCCAATAGCGATCAGCCACAACCGTTGGGAAATGGCCTGATATTGTTGGGCGAATTCGTGACGATCCATCCGAGGACCTTAACTGGTGATTTACCGCTTTTGATTGCGTCTATTCATTACAATGTCATATACTGCCAAATCTATTGCAACCTTTGGCCCATTGCCGAAGTAATCTACACAAGCTGATGCCGAGTACAAATCGGGCGTACGATGAAGCTGGATCCACATTCCCACAAAACAACGGGATTTACGCTGGTAGAATTGCTGGTGGTGATTGCCATTATCGGGATTTTGACGGCTATCCTGCTGCCAGCCGTATCGGCAGCTCGCGAAGCCGCTCGGCGAATTACGTGTACCAACAACATTCGCCAAACTGGCATGGGAATCTTGGCGTACGAAAGCGCCAAAGCTCGTTTCCCACCCGGCCGCATCGGTTGTGATGACACGGGTGACGAAATGCACATTTCCGTCTGTCCGCCAGGTTTGTCTCCTTCACAGAAGAATGCTGCCAGCGGGTTCGTTGCCATCTTGCCGTTTATCGAACAGATGCCGTTGTACCAACAATTGGATGTTGCCAATGGCGGTCTGTGGAATCGCAACGTGGATGACCTGGGCTGGTACCGAGACCTTGAAAAGTGCAAAGGCATCAAGCAACGGATTGATACGTTTGTCTGCCCCAGCGATCCTTCCGAGGAAATTAGTGAAGTCTATCTGCCTGTCCACGCCGCCACATCCAGCTACGCGCTGGTGCAAGGAACGTTGGGCCCTGACTCGCCGCTGCATACGGCCAAATTCGACAACAACGGACTATTTGTGTATGTGCGAACCAGAAAGGCCAAGGACATTCGAGACGGTTTATCCAAGACAGCCATGTTGGGCGAAGTGATTTTGTCCGACGTTTGGGAGTCGTCCAATACTTGGTCCTATGCGCTGGTCCATGCCGATTGCCTCAGGACCACTCGCAATCCACTCAACACTCAGCCGGGTAGCGGGATTATCCGCGAACGACAGAACGGCGCCTTCGGTAGTGCTCATCCCGGCGGTGCGAATTTTTGTTTTGCCGATGGACGAGTCACGTTTGTGAGTGATTCCGTGCAATCCGAAGTGTATCACGCTCAGGCGACCATCCGAGGTAACGATCGTTGATGATGCGATTCATGACCTCGGCGAATTGGCTGTTGTGGTAATTCGATTGAAAAATTGCGTTTCACTGTTGCGAGTTCGCCTGACACAATCCGTTTGCCCACAGGGTCCATGGCCATGTTTCGCTTGGTACTTTGCACATCGCTACTTCTGGCTGCAACACTTTGCTCGGAACTTCTTTCGAACCCACCCAACATAATGGTCATCATGGCAGACGATTTGGGTTACGGAGATTTGAGCTGTTACGATGGCTGGATTCCCACGCCGAATTTAGATCGTTTGGCAATGGACGGAGTTCGCATGACGGACTTTCATTCCAGCGGGAACGTGTGCAGTCCAACTCGAGCAGGTCTGTTGACGGGTCGGTATCAGCAGCGAGCGGGTATTCCGGGCGTGATCTATGCAGACGCATCCAAGCCCGTGCATCATCATGGTTTGCAACCAGAAGAAATTACATTTGCTGAAATGTTCCAGGACGCCGATTACGCCACGGCGATTTTCGGCAAGTGGCATCTGGGTTATTCGCCGCAATACAATCCCATTCGCCATGGATCTGATCAGTTTGTGGGTTACGTCAGCGGGAATGTCGACTTTTTTTCGCATGTGGATCAAGCGGGCAATTTCGACTGGTGGAAGCAAGATCAACCTTTCCACGAAGACGGCTATACCACCAAGCTGATTACTCGCCATGCCACCGAGTTTATCGAAGCCAACCGCGACCGTCCGTTCTGTTTGTACGTGCCACACGAAACACCTCATTACCCATACCAAGGCCCCAACGATCGAGCCGAACGGACCGTAGGCGGCACGTTTCAGAATCGAGGCCATCGGCAGGATATACGAACCGCGTATCGAGAAATGGTGATTGAATTGGATCACAGCGTTGGGCAAATTCGTGAGACACTGCGTCGACTCAATCTGACCAAAAACACTTTGGTCATTTTTCTCTCAGACAACGGTGCCACCAAGCATGGCAGCAACGGGCCGCTACGAGGATTCAAGGGTTCGAACTGGGAAGGGGGGCATCGAGTGCCTTGCATGGCCGCTTGGCCTAGCCAGATTCCTGGTGGCCAGGTTACTGATACCCTTTCGATTTCCTTGGACGTGATGCCGACGATGTTGGCTGCGGCAGGCATTGAACAGTCTGACGTACGGCCGCCAGACGGTGTCAATCTGTTGCCGGTGTGGAAAGATCAAAAAACGTTGCCAGCGCGTCCATTGGTTTGGAATGGTCAGGCGATCCGTGATGCTGAATGGAAACTGATGGTCACTGGCAACGGTCCAGATTCCTTCTCGTTGTACAACTTGAAGAACGACCTGGGCGAAACGAACGATGTTTCCGCCCAGCATCCCGAGCGAACTCGGCAGATGCGTGATGCGTTAGTCGAGTGGAAAAAGGACGTGGCGAAGAATGCGACTGGGCAACCGCGATTGACTGAATCACCCTAAATGACTTGGACGCCAGAAATCAATAGTTCGGGCCCGACGTATTGGGCGTGCGGAGCGCAATTTGGTCACGAATCCGAGCGGCTTCTTCGTATTCTTCGTGAGCAATGGCGTCGCTCAACTGTTCTTGCAGAGTCTTGCCGACTTCAAACTTTTCTCGTAGTGATTCGCGAAGTTCGATCAAACGCACCACCAATTCGTTTTCTTCAAATTCGCCGTCGACTTCAAATTCGTTAAACAGATCGCGAAGCTGATCTAATCCCTGGTTGATCGCTTCCACTGCCGTTTCCGGATTGTCGTCCTCCAAATCGTTCAGTGCCGCAGCTTGAATGCGGTGAAACAGTACAAAGGGGCGATACTGTTCGTGCTGGACGGTCCATGCTTCGTCGGGCGAATGCTGTTGGCAAAAGTCCATCAGCGCCAGCGTATGATCGGCGTCTCGCACGGCATTCGCGAATTCTCGTAACGCCAACCAGCAAACTCGACGATGATAGAATTGCACAAACTCGCGATCGACTTCCGCACACTGATCAGGCGTCATGGCAAGTTGGCCGTCAATTTGCACAAGTTCGGAAAGAAATTCCAAGATAGTGGATTCGCCACCAGGTCGTTCGCCGTCGGGACGCCCCGTTGTTTCCAGTTGCAGGACGCCCATTTCGATTCTCATTTGAATCACTTCACGTCCATCCATCCCCTTGGCCATCCGCACGCTCACGGCATCGGGCTGGTAGGGCCATTCCTTCAACAATCGATCAATATTGGGTACTCGCGCCATTTCACTTCCACAGAAATTGTTACCGTCGGAAACCCGTCGTGACGTTTGCGTCACGATTGAATTATAGCATAAGGGTCAATTCTCTCTGCATGTCCCCTTGATTTGGAAATTTGACACGAGGAATCCACACCGGGATGCAAGTTCCTGGCGTTTCAATTAGACTTGAAGTGCAGGGATGTAAACCCACCAATGCGACTTTGGAATTGCTTTTCACTTGTCAATAAGAAGATTAGGATATGTCCAAAAATCCATTCCAAGCCATGCCAGCATCGCAGGTACTGGACCGCGAATTCCTTCAGCTTCGCGCCAAAATATTGGAACTGGCCGCATCGTTTGACCGCTTGGATCGAGGAGCACCATTGCCCGAGGACACTCGGTTGAATTTGCTTCACCAAGGTATCCAAATTGTCCTTTCGGACGAACCTGATCGAGCGGAACGATTGCAACGCCTGTTTTCTCGCGAATATGATCCCAACTGGAAATCGAATTTGGGTGTAGACACTTAGCGTCCACACTACTCCCGCCACCAATCCT
>JAGQOZ010000467.1 GCA_020426955.1 Planctomycetales bacterium | reverse complement strand
GGCGGTTGGCTCGGAGACGCTGTCGTTGGCGATACTGTGGTTGTAGGTACCGGTAGCGTCTAACAGTTGTTCGATAAAGATCAGTGCGTCATCGTGTGTTCGGTTGGCATGCGTGACCAGTATGGCGTCGGGCAAGTTCCAAAGGTGAAATTCGTTTTCCGGGTTGCTCCAATACTGGTAAGCTCGATGCCCCAAATTCATTGACACTCGAGATTTAAAGCCGTTGCCTTCCGAATGGTCGGAAACGGTGTTCACCACCTGGTTGAATGAATAATCATTCTTGGACAACCAAAACGCGGACACAATTCCGTCTGCACCTTGATAATCCGCCGCCCAGCCCTGAATGGGAATATCAATGGACGGCAACATGATCTGCTCGGGTAGCGTAATGCGTTCATACAAACCAACCATTTCTGGCAAGCGGACGCTCCAATCGTCGCTGGCATCACTAGGTTGCCAGGAATTAGAAATTTCTATGCGCACCGCTTCGTCGGTCGCCAGATCGGAAACCAGGTTCAACAACCGAGGTCCCCAGATGACCGTGGCGATGACAATCGCCGCAATCATGGCTACAAACAGTCCCAAACAACCGATCAACAATTTCTTCATGCTATGGCTCGTGATTCGAAATTGATTCCAACAAAACGCGTCTCATCCGCCGTCGATCGTTGCATTATAATCATTCGCACTAGCGACATTCAGCGGCCAGCTTCGTCGCGAATCCCTTTTTTGTGCAATTTGACAAGGAAAACGAGATGTGGCGAACCATTCGTTGCGCATTATTCTGCGGTATTTTACTAGGGTGCGAACCAATCCAACTGGCAGCGCAAGAGTCCAACGCCACGCCCAGCAAAGCGCTGCTGCGGACTGACAACTTGGTGGCATGGTGTATCGTGCCGTTTGACGCGAAGAAGAGATCGCCCGCCGAACGATCTGAAATGCTAAAACGTTTGGGCCTGAAAAAAGTGGCTTATGATTGGCGAGCCGAACATGTTGAACAGTTTGAAACGGAAATCCAAGCGTACCAAACGCACGGCATCGACTTCTTTGCGTTTTGGGATGAACACGATGCCATGTTTCGTCTCTTCGAACAATACGACCTGCACCCGCAAGTCTGGAAAATGTTGCCTCAGCCATCGGGCGAACTATTGTCCAAGTTGGCTGCTGCAAACGACCAGGCAACACGCAAGCAAACTCATTTAGAAATCGTGGAAGCCACCGCCAAAGCCATCTTGCCCTTAGTCCAGCGAACACGAGAAATGCAATGTGCGTTGGGCCTGTACAATCACGGCGGCTGGGCCGGTGAACCGGCTAACATGGCAGCCGTCTGTCAGTGGCTGCACCAAAACGCCAACGCGCAACATGTGGGAATTGTTTACAACTTTCATCATGGGCATGCGCACATCCAAGACTTTCAGCAACACTGGGCGGTCATGCAGCCATACATTTTGTGCGTCAATATCAACGGCATGAACCGAAATGAACAGCCCAAGATCTTACCCGTGGGACAAGGCGAATTCGAACAAGCCATGTTCGACATCATACGACGCAGCGGCTACGTTGGTCCCATCGGCATTTTGGATCATCAAGAAACCGAAGATGCCGAAACAAGCCTGCGGCAGAACTTGGAAGGCATAAAGAAGTTGGCGCCTCATTCGGAAACGGAATAAGCACGGCCGAAAGCTGGAACTCCCGTCAATCCGTGCTCGCAGATACAGACAAAATGGCACTAGCCTAATAGTGCTCGAACCAAATCTCGCTACGCCAGCAATTCGGCAATCGGATTGGCTTCCCCTTCCACTCGATGAAACGCCGGGAACCCGGGCAAGTAATATTCGGCGTGAGGATCGATGCCTAAGGCCGTAAAGAACGTGGCGAAAAGATTCCGCTGATCAACGGGGTTATCCGCGACTTCAATTCCATCTTGGTCCGTTGCGCCATACACCACACCGGGTCGAATGCCACAACCCGCCAGCGCCATGCTCCACGCGTCGGGATAATGGTCTCGGCCTCTGGCTTCATTTAGCCAGGGCGTGCGACCAAATTCGCCCATCGCAATGACCAAAGTATTTTCCAGCATACCTCGTTCATCCAAATCGTTGATCAAGTGAAACAAGACTTGGTCCAATTCGGGGACCAGCATCTGATGGATCTCGTGATTGTAGACGTGACAATCCCAAGGCATGCCGTTGCTGACCATGACAAATGGTGCTCCGTTTTCTACCAGATGCCGAGCCAACAGGGTATGTTGCGCAAAGGCGCCTGGTCCGTAGCGCTGTCGATCCGCTGTGGGCAACCGTTCTAAATCAAATAGCGGTGCGCAGCTCATGAGACCTTTCACTCGTTCAAAAGCCGCGTTGAATGGCCCGGCCGCTTCACTTTGGTGATCGTTTTCAAACTTCTTGCTTAAAAACTTTCGCAACGCTTCTCGATCTTCATGATCGGCTGCGGAAATTTCTTCGGGACGAATAATGTTTTCAATCTTATATTCACCACCCACTCGTACCGGCGCATATTCCGCACCTAACCAGCCAGCCCAATTCCCCGCTTTGAAGCTCTTGTATTCATTACCTTCCGGGCAAGGATCCAGCAATACAAAGTTGGGAATCGCGCTGTCCAAATGACCTAGCTGCTGTCCCAGAACGGAACCCAACGTGGGGCGAATGAAAGGTGGACGAGGCGTTTCTCCGCGGTTCAGCAAATCGATTCCTTGAAAGTGTTCCGACTGGCTGGTCTTCATGGAACGAACAATGGAAAACTTGTCGTTGATCGTTGCGCACTTGGGCATCAAGCTGCTGAAATGGACGCCCGGTAGCTTGGTAGGGATCGAACCAAACGGACCGCTGGTGGGCCGACCCGGTTTGGGATCCCATGTTTCGAATTGGCTGGGCGCGCCGCACAACCACAACAAGATGCAATGCTTCTGTTCGCGTTTGGCTTGTTCGGCAATTGCCGGTAGCGTGAACAGCCCGTGAAAGCTCATCACTGAAGCCGCACCCGTCGCCGTTCCCATCAGAAACTGTCGGCGATGCACATGGTGATCGGGACTACCGCAAAAGGGATTCTTCTTAATCATGTTCCAAGACCGTCAATGATTGATGCGAAATTCAGCACTCGTTAACATCGCCCAATACACTTGATGCCACGCAGATTCGACGTTGGCGCTCCGTTCGTGTAGATAGGCTCGAATCGCGTCTGCTTCGTCGGCCGAGGGCGAACGGCCAAAGCTGGTTTGAAAAGCGAATTCCAGCTGTTCGTTTACATCCGTTCGCTGCAAAATTTGTGACAACGTGCCGTCATCGTCTGCTTGAATCAAATCGTGCATCGCTTGGTTGTTAGTCAGTAACAAGGCTTGCGCCGGATTGGAGGAAGGTGTTTCCGGGAAGACATCGCCAAAGAGCTTCTTGAATTGTCCGTCCAGTTGGTCGTTCGCATCCGTCACGCGACCATATGCCGCTACTTGCAGCGAACGCAAATACGCTTCCGCGGTCAGCGGCTTGTCGATGGCATAGGCAAACGAATCGGGATAAACATCGGGACTGGGACGAGCTGCCAGTTGATAGCATTCGGCGTTGACAATGACACGAAGCAACCGTTTCACATCATAGCCATGGCGTCGAAAATCTTCGGCCAACCAGTCCAATAGCTGCGGATGACTGGGCGGATGGGTAGAATCCATTTTGTCTACTGGATGCACCAAACCTCGTCCCAGCAGCATTGCCCACGCGCGATTGACAAACGCCTTGGCCAGCAACGGATGATCCAGTAACACTTCTTCTACAAATTGTTCTCGCCTGGAAAATTTGGGCACTTTTGGTTCTTGGCTGGGCTGACCATCGTCGGTGGTCGGCACTAAATAATTTTCGTCTGCGTCTTGTTGCTCGCCGTCGGGCCGAACTTCCGGAATCGTCTTGCTGGCGAAGAAGGTCAGCATGGAATCGAAGCTGGCGCCACTGACATTGGTAAATTTTGCGAAGCCACCAATCGCCTTCTCTGCCACTCGAGCACCCACGGGCGCATCGACGTTTTCGCTGCGGTTGAAGAAGGCCACCAGTCCCCAGTAGTGACTTTGCTTGATTTCGTTTGCCAAAGGATGATCGTGGCACTGAGCGCAATCGATCTTCAGGCCAAACAAATGTGCCGATACGGCTTCGGCCATTTGCTGATGTTCGTTGCGACGGCCATACAAATACCAACTGGCTCGAACATCCGTCTCCGGTGTAGATCGAGCCAGCGTGAGATCTTTGGCCATTTGGTTCCATGGTCGATTCGTGGCGAACGACTCTTCCAAGTAACTTCGCCATTGCGCCTTCAAACCACCACCCGTGTCGCGTCGCCGACGTCGGCCATTTTCCTGTCGCCCCATCAAGACCGCGTCAAACAGATCGGCCATATGTGACGCATATTCGTCCGAATCCAGCAGTTGATCAATCAAGCGAGTACGTTTCGTGGAATCGGTGGTTTGCAAGAACGCCTGTGTTTCGTCTACCGTGGGGATGCGACCGATCAAATCCAAATAGATGCGACGCACAAAAGTGCGGTCATCGCACATGTCGGCCGGTTGGATCACGTCTTCCGCCCATTTGTTTTGAATCAATAAATCAATCACCGTGGTCGGTGGCAAGTCGAGCGAAAGATGGACCTGTACGCCATCGGCCAGGTCTTCTGCGTTGGGATCTGTGGCCAAGCTATTGGCCGAATCACCGCCAGATTCAGACGCAGCCAACGCATCAAAGGCCGCTGGGTCCATGGTGGCAATCCAACGGCGAATCGTTTGAATTTGTTCTGGTGACAACTGTTTGTCACCCGGATTCTCTTCCGGTGGCATGTGCGGATCGGCGCCGGGCTGGATTAGTTCCAATAACAAACTGGCATCTGGATCTCCTGGAACGATTACTTGTCCGGACA
>JAGQOZ010000466.1 GCA_020426955.1 Planctomycetales bacterium | reverse complement strand
GCACAGCGGCTGGAGCGACATCTTTTTCTTGGGCATGGACTTTCCCGCTGGGGCTCAAGTGATCAACGCATCTGTCAATTTGGGCGTCCACAACCGAGACGCTCATCCGACACCGCCGATTGAAACGTATCTTCGCGTTATTGACGAACCAGTTCTACGTTTGGTCAGTGTCGATCTGAAGGCGCACGCCGTGGTTCGCACCATTTCCGAAGTCTTTGATTTTGCCGCCGATTATTTGGGATTGGTCAAGGCAGCGGTGATCGCATCCGGCATTGTCCCTCCGGGCATGGAAGGCTGTGACCAAAGTGTCCAAGACGTGCTAAGCCGAGTTGTCGGGCCTAACTTGGGCCTGGAAATTGTCAGCAAAGTCAATGACATTCCCAAAGGCTCCAGACTGGCCGTTTCGACCAATCTACTGGGCTCGTTGATTTCGATTTGCATGCGAGCGACCGGACAAGTGACATCCCTGGAAGGAGGCTGTGACGAAGCTGATCGACGCATCATTGCCGCTCGAGCCATCCTGGGCGAATGGATTGGCGGTTCCGGCGGCGGCTGGCAAGATTCGGGAGGTGTGTGGCCCGGCATTAAACTGATCACTGGTGCCGAAGCGCAGGAGGGTGATCCCGAAGCAGGGATTAGCCGCGGACGCTTGTTGCCGCAGCACACGGTCTTTAGCGAAGAAGAAGTTTCGGCAGAGACACGGCAAAAACTGCAGAACAGTTTGGTCTTGGTCCATGGCGGCATGGCTCAAAATGTCGGTCCCATCCTGGAAATGGTAACCGAAAAATATCTGCTCCGTTCGCCGCAAGAATGGGAAGCTCGGAAAGACGCGATTCGCATCCTACAAGACATCCGAGCTGCGCTGCGAACCGGTGATATTCGCCGAGTGGGACAATTGACGCATGAAAACTTCTTCGGCCCGTTGCAAACCATTATTCCGTGGTGCACCAACCGCTACACACAAGAATTGGTGGAACAAGCTCAAGCCAAATACGGTGAACAGTTTTGGGGATTCTGGATGCTAGGCGGCATGGCCGGCGGCGGCATGGGATTCATTTTTGATCCGGCCGTCAAACCGGAAGCGCAGGAATGGATGCAAGAAGTCATGTCCGCCACCAAAAAACGCATGCAGACTCGTTTGCCCTTTGCCATGGATCCGGTGGTTTACGATTTTGAAATTAACGACAAAGGGACGTGGAGCGAACTGCGGCACGGCAAAGCCGCTCGCATGCCAGACGAATACTACGCGCTGCTGGTCCCCACGTGGTTGCAGACGGCGCGCAGAAATCTATCACCTCTGTTTCGGCGCGAACTGGAGCGACTGGGCGAAGACATGCGAGATGACAGTGAATCGCGCCGTCGCCAAACGTTGATTGAAAGCGTTTTTCCCACCACGCAATCGGCTGCCGAAGCGACCAATTCGCTGGACGAACTGCTGGCCCAATTTGGCTTCGATCGCCATTTGCACGAACAGGTTCGCACCGATCTGCGTTCTGGCCGCTACGGATTAGCACAGAATCGTCTGTCCGCCAACACTTCGATCCAAAATGTCGACGCTGCGGACATTACAGACGCGCGGCGAGGTGATTTGCAGCAGTATCGTCAGGCTGGCGAGCAACTGATCAGAGAAGGTCAGGTTGCCGTGCTCACCTTGGCCGCCGGTATTGGCAGCCGCTGGACCGAAGGCGCGGGCGTGGTGAAAGGTCTTCATCCATTTTGTCAATTGAACGGTCGGCATCGCAGTTTTTTGGAGGTGCATCTGGCCAAGAGCCGCAAAGTGGGACAGGCATATGGCTCGTTCATGCCGCACATTATCACCACCGGTTACATGACGCACCAACCCATTGCAGACTATCTTCGTCACGTAGAAAACCATCACTATCCCGGCCAGGTATTGCTTTCAGAAGGTAGATACGTGGGCCTGCGAATGGTGCCGATGGTTCGCGACCTGCAATTTGCTTGGGAAGAAATGCCTCAGCAAATGCTGGACGAACAACAACAGAAGGTTCGCGACAGTTTGCGCACGGCGCTCATGTCGTGGGCTCGGCAAACAGGCGAAGCAACTGATTATCGAGACAACATGCCAACGCAATGCCTTCACCCGGTAGGACACTGGTATGAAATTCCCAACTTGTTACGCAACGGCACGTTGGCCAATCTGTTGGATCAACAGCCGCAATTAAATTATCTGATGCTGCACAATGTCGATACGCTGGGAGCCACCGTCGATCCGTGCATGTTGGGCTACCATCAGCAATCGGGCGGAGCGCTCACATTCGAAGTGATCGGGCGAAGACTGGAAGATCGAGGTGGCGGGTTGGCCAAGGTAAATGGTCGAGTTAGGCTGTTGGAAGGTTTAGCGATGCCTCGCGAAAAGGACGAATTCAAGCTTTCTTACTACAATTCGATGACCACCTGGATTTCCATCGACAAGTTGTTAAAGACGTTTGGATTGGTTCGAGGTGATTTGCGAAACACCGACAAGGTGGATCATGCCATCCGAGAACTGGCGCAACGCATGCCGACGTACATCACGTTGAAAGACGTCAAAAAACGCTGGGGACATGGCCAAGAAGACGTCTTTCCCGTTTCCCAGTTTGAAAAACTCTGGAGCGACATGACCGCGTTACCGGAAGTCGATTGTCGGTTTGTGGTAGTGCCTATGGTACGAGGCCAACAGATGAAGCACCAAGCCCAACTAGACGGCTGGGTCCGCGATGGTTCCGCCAAGTACGTAGAACAGTTGTGTCAGTGGAGTTGATACCGGACGCGGCCAACTGCGACGCACTTCCCAATCCATCCAGTCACGTACAAGAATCTTCGGCCCAAAGGGCCAGCCAATTGCTAAGCCTAGGACAACGTCCTGGGAACGGTCCAAATTCCGCACCGTCGGGCCAACGGCCACCGCGTTTCTGATTTCTTTGCTGAAGCCCCTGGTGCGATTTAGAGGAGATGAATAACGGATATTAGTTAACCGTTCGTGGGTGGTACCAACCGCCAACCACCGGTCCACGTTACAATCGTCTTCGACCGCCCCTTGAACCAACGATAGGAGCTACACCACGACAATGAACAATCCATACCAGGCACCTTGGGAAACCCAAATCTCCAGGGTTGACATCGAGGTTGAGTGGAAGGTCGCAATGTTTGCTGGAATCATTTCGGCCGCGTCAGTGTATTTAGGGCTTCTGTTTGCTATGGTTCCAGGACTTGTCTATTCCGTAAGTCTGTTACGAATTGGCCGCAAACTCGAATCTACGTCAGTTCTCAAGAGCTTCCTGCTTGTCATTAGCGGGCCGATTGGACAAGCAATAGCGGGTTTGGTCACAATGGGAGTGAAAAATTATGGGATTAGCCGGATGTACGGAGGCTGGACGTTCGGTCTCGCTGGCGGAACGATCGGTACTTTTATTACGTTAACTGGCTATTTAATTGCATTTCCGTCGTGTCGAAATGCAAGATTCCCTTTGGTTGTGTTGTTAACTGGCGGGCTTCTAGCGACCGTTATTGCCGGTTTTCAAGGCTTTCTAGGTATTCGTAGTCTTGGCATCTCGCGGCAAACAGCCTTCGCGATTACCTATTTGACGTGGCAGCCGATTCTGATTTGTGTTACCGGATGGGTTCATCGGTTGTCAATGAATTCGATAATGGACGGCGGCGGTCTTAATTCATAGAGCAGAGGGTCCGGTTGGTGGGTCCGGTTGGTGCCATCCACAAAAGTTCCGCCAACCAACGTTTTGGTTGGTGCCCGCCATTAAAAGTACTCGTCGAAAAATGCTACAAACGCAGAGGCGTCGAGGTCGCAGAGTTGTTTGACTTGCGGTGAAGTGAGGCGCTTGACGGCCACCACTATCCACATTTGAATAGTGTTGTTGGTGGTTAGTAAATGCAAGAATGCAAAGGAGTGCACCAAATGTCGCGGAGTTTAATCTTTGTTTTGTGCCTTTGCAGTTCGTCCCTAGCATCGACTATTTACGAGGTAAGTGGTCCGGCGGTAGCAAGGTATGGAATGAGCGGACGTGACGGTAGTGGGAACGGTACTTTGTATTATCGGATCGTGGTAAATGAGACATCCCCCCCAATTCCTTCCGACGAATCTCGGCCGTTCAATCCGGGTTCATCTGTCAATTACGTGAATGCGATCTTGACCAGTGAGTTTTCATTCGGAACGATGTCCTGGCGAACATCAGAACGCCGCAGTCAAGTTATCGTTAATGACGATGTAGTCAATTGTCAGATTACTCAGGCTGACAATTGTATTGGTCGAATTGATCGTCCTGACGGAGTATATGCGTCTCACATTGATGAATCACAACGGCTTGTTTTTCTTCTTTCAGTAGAAGGTAGCTCTCAGAATTTGATTAATTCAACACAGATTCCGTCGTCCTTTTTGGACGAACTAAATGTCAGGGCATCACTGTTGCGTTTTCCAGTCGACGACGACGACGATGTCTTCGAAATTGAAGGCGAGGGCCTCACTATCAGAGTTGTTCCCGAGCCAGATACGGCATGGATGTTACTTCTGTTGGCACTTGCGTTGCACGCGGTAGGGCATCGTCGACGTTTCTAGCCGGTATATTTCATGCGACGATTGTTTTGGTGGAGGGTTGGTGCCATCAACGATCATCATCCTTGACCGGTGTCAACTCAAGACCATGGAGTCCAAATTTCTCCGCTGAAGCACCAGGTGCGATTGTGTTGGGCGTCTTCTAGAATCCGCATGTGTCGCCCGCTGGGCTGAAATTGGCGGAAGAATACAACGACCGGTGGCTAACGCACACCGGCAAAGATGTTTCGCCCGCTGGGCGGAAGGCGGTGCCTTTTGTGGGTTTACCAACCGGTAAAGAAAGCTACGCGGGGTAAGGTCCGCAAGCAGCGCGGAATCAGGCCCTGTTTTCGGCTTTTAGCTCACTGC
>JAGQOZ010000465.1 GCA_020426955.1 Planctomycetales bacterium | reverse complement strand
CGGCCGGCAGAAAAACTCGGCAGGAGCCTCGGTCTCCCGAAGCGTAAGACTCGGCACCACCTCAGGCTTCTTCGTTTTTCTTGTCCACCACTTTCACGTTGCTGAGTGCGTTGATCAAATCTAGGTCTTGTTTGGGCATGACGGTCCGCAAGTCGATCAGCAGTTTATCTTGTTGGATGCGGCCGAAGACGCTGGGCGAACCCGTCCGCAAGCGATGTGACAACGTATTGGCACTGATCTGGCGCGGAGTCAATGCGACGCAGACCGTGGGAATTTGTTGGGTGGGGACCGAACCGCCACCGAGATACGCAACAGAATCAACTACTTCGGCTGATTCGATCCATTCGAGCGCCGCCATCTGTGGCGCCAACCGTTCCGCGCGATTTCGCAAGTTTTCTACCGAAGTCGACAGCAGCTTCAGCAGCGGAATCGATTCTTCGGCAGATTCGGTCGAACGATACAGTTGCAATGTCGCGTGTAGCGCGGCCAACGTAATTTTGTCTACTCGCAAAGCACGAGTCAGCGGATGTTTGGTAATGGCCTGGATCAACGCCTTGCGGCCGACCAAGATCCCGCATTGTGGACCACCCAACAATTTGTCTCCGCTAAACAGGACCACGTCCGCGCCGGCGGTGATACTGTCTTTGGCCAACGGTTCGCCCGGCAATCCGTAATGTTGAAAGTCGATCATGGCACCGGAACCGATATCATCAATCACGGGCAGATTATAGCTGCGTCCCAAGCGAACCAATTCTGACAATCGAGCTTCTTCGGAAAAACCAGCGATAATGTAGTTGCTGGTGTGAACTCGCATCAACGCTCCGGTCTGTTCGCCGATGGCCGCTTCGTAATCATTGATCCGAGTTTTATTGGTCGTGCCTACTTCGCGCAAGATCGCGCCGCTGGTGCTCATCACATCAGGCAGTCGGTAACTGCCGCCGATTTCCACCAATTGGCCTCGTGAAACAATCACTTCTTTGTCCTTGGCGATAGCGGCCAATGACAACAAAGTGGCACCAGCATTGTTGTTGACAACTAAGGCCGCTTCCGCGCCGGTCAGTTCCTTCAGCAATTTTTCGACAGCCAGTGCTCGTTGAGTTCGTTCGCCCGATTCGATATCGACTTCCACACTGGCGTAGCCACCAGCAACTTCATAAATGGCGGCCAGTGCTTGCGGAGCCAAAGGAGAACGGCCCAAACCGGTGTGCAACAAGATGCCGGTTGCGTTGATGACGGGACGAAGACGAGGCGTTTGGTCTTTGGCAATCCATTTGGCAATCTTGTCCGCCATTTCTGCCGGAGCCGGAATGTTGATATCGGCCGCTCGTTGCTGAACTTCCGCACGCAGGTTTTCCAAGAACGAACGCACCTCGGTGACCACCACGTTGTGACTGACGGTGTCGACTAGTTGTTTCAGTTCAGGTCGTTCCAAAAGTTCGTTGACCGAAGGCAGGTGTCGAAGAGGATTGTTGGCCATCGAATGGTTTCCTTGATTTCCGTTATCTTTTGGCAGGGCCGGCGTTTCCGGCTGCATTACAAACATTGCAATTCCGGCTAAAGCCGAGACTACGAACAGCGTTGGCGTCATCCAACAATTCTAGCTTGCCGAAGGCAGTGAATTCAGGATTCGCACGTCGCCATCTCGCTTGGTAAATCCGATCTTATCCAGGTATTCGCAAAACGGAACGGCATATTTGCGGCTGGTTTGCAGGAGTTCGCGAATTTCGCCGACGGATATGCCACCTCGTTCCAAAATCGCCGTCTGCATCAGTTCTTTTAATTCTCGTTCCAAATCGGCATGCAGGTAATAATCGGCTGAAACTTCGACCAAGTCCCCGTCGGATGCAGCCAATTTGA
This sequence comes from Planctomycetales bacterium, assembly GCA_020426955.1. GTDB lineage: Bacteria > Planctomycetota > Planctomycetia > Pirellulales > Pirellulaceae > JAGQOZ01. Next base: position 3,059 of record JAGQOZ010000465.1, on the reverse strand, counting down.
CCAAATTGGGGACAGACGCTTGATTCTTGGTGGCCTTCGCTTGGACTTCTTTGACAGTGGGCGGCTGAAAACGAGCAGTCCGAAATGTCTCGATGATTTGCGTCAACAGTTCGCGTTCGTTCTTGGACAACTTGGGAGCTCGATCCGCCAGCCCAATTCCCTTGGCTGTGCTCCGCAACGTTTTCTTCTTTTCCAGCAACGCCACAATGGCGTCAAAGACGTTCTGATGACCGAGATATTCAAACTGACTAGCGACACTGGATTTATCAAACACCGTGGACAGCGGCTGGGCTTCGTGCAGTCGATCTAAGGCGGCAATCATTCGATTACCGAATTCGTCCAACACGTCTTGATGCAAATGCAATTTCTTTTGGCCGGGCAAATTGAGTGGCACCAACACACCTTGTTCCACCAGCGTCTGAAACGTTTGGCCATCGTCTTGAATACCGGCGGTTCGAACCAGTGATTGCGAATCCAACTGCTGAACACCGGCAAAATAATACGCCGCGGAAGCTCGTTCTAAGGCATCGCCGCTACGTAGTTTTTCCAACATTTTGGGAACGGGCGAATCATACTTTTTAATCTTATTCGCTGCGGGAACCAGAATTCGTCCGCCGGCGATGGTTTCCACCGGCGATTCACTGCGAAGGACAAACGGCTGATTCCAAGTTGCCACAATCGGTTCACTCAAGAACAACTGCACGAATCCGCTCTGCCCCGGTTCCAACCGTTCGGTTCCCAGCAGCGCCGCGGTGGCGATGACTTCCGCCGTACCGATATGCAGACGAACCTTACTGCGGTTCTTGATCGGACGAGGCGCCGAAGGTAACACGTTTACATGCGCCGTGACCAATTTGCTGGGTTGCAAATATCCGGCCGAAGCCACCTCGTGCCCGCGTTGAATCTGATCATGATGCACACCGGCCAAGTTGATTGCCGCTCGTTGGCCTCGAGCAATCACATCGGCGGGTCGATCATGGTTCTGGATGCCGCGAATCCGGACTTCCAATTCGCCCGGCTCCAGCTTGACCACGTCACCCACCTTGGCGCTGCCGCTGGACACGCTGCCAGTGACCACGGTCCCATGTCCTTCCATAGAAAAAACTCGATCCACAGCCATTCTAAACGGACCATTTCGCCGATTCGCTCGTTCACTGGCTGCGGCAACGCGAGCGGCTGCGGTTAACGCCGAGCAAAGTTCGTCCAATCCTTGCCCTGTGTGCGAACTGGTTCGAACCAACGGAGCATCCTTTAAGAATGTGTCCTGAACGAGTTCACGAATTTCGTCTTCTACCAAATCCATCCAATCTTGATCGGCCACATCACATTTGGTCATGGCAATCACGCCCGCCGGTAAATCCAGAATCCGGAGTACGTCCAGGTGCTCGATGGTTTGCTGTTTCACTGAATCGTCGGCGGCCACCACCAACATGGCCAGATCCATGCCGGTAGCACCAGCCAGCATTTGGCGGACAAATTTCTCGTGACCGGGAACGTCCACGATTCCCAGACGAAATTCATCCAAAACGAGTTCGGCAAACCCCAATTCAATGGTGATGCCACGTTTTTTTTCTTCGGGAAGTCGGTCCGTATTGGTGCCCGTCAGCGCACGAATGAGCGATGTCTTGCCATGGTCAATATGACCCGCCGTTCCCAAAATCAAGTCTGTTGTCATGCGATTATTTTAGACAACTTTGTCGCATTCAGGGCAGGGGAGGGTGTATCATGCCGAGCGTTATATCTGGAGACGACAAAATATTTCGAATATTCACATTTTCGTGAAGGGCAATCGGTTCGTAGCGGCATGTACGTCACAAAGCAACAAGTGATGCGTTAAGCGAGAATACAGCTTATTCGCTGGCACATCCGTTCGAACCAAGCCGCAGGCGATCGTAGGTCATGGTGAAGCACGCACGACCATAACCTGCTTGCGGTTTGGGCGAACCGAGTCCCCCGGTGACAGGAGGCAAAGCTTCATGGATTACCGTTTCGGCCGACACGAACTTTGCAAACGCAGTTTTCCTTGGGCGAATTTCCTTTTGCTCGTCCTTGTTTGCTGGACGACATTGTCCGCTCGGTCCGTGGTCGCTCAGACCATTCCATTCTTTTGGGACGAAACAGGCTTCTATTTTGAAATTGACCAACCGTCAGAGCGTTTGACCACACTGCAAATTGTTTCACACCAAGGGATCTTTGTTGGCGAACGCCCTGAAACATTGTCCGGGCTGTTTGACGTTTTTCATTCGCACAAACTCTTTAAATTGGATCCGGCCGGGTTTGTCGAAAACTTTGGCCACGTGTTTTCGCCCATGCTGACTGCCGAACAACTGGCGGCCGATTTGTGTTTTGACGGTTCATTGGTGGGCGGTGGGACGTTTGATGCCGTCACCATCAATGGCCTTGGCGTCACCGGCTGTGATGTCGGTCCTCCGCCGGAACCACCGGTCAATGTCCCCAACGATTATGCCTATTTGAATTATCGGCCAGACACCGGATCGTTGGCGTATTTTAGTCGTTTGCAGCCAACCACCACGCTCCAAATCACGTCGTCGAGCCAATTGTTCTTGGACAATCATCCGGCTGTTTTGGATGGACCGTTTGATCTACTGCGTGCCGACAAATTGTTTTTATTGGAACCGTCTGGCGTTACCGAAGCCGGATTCGGCCCCACTTTACCCGCTGGCCTAACGGACCAGATGCTGCGATTGGATTCATGCGCTGTTGGTTCGTTAGCCGATGGACGCGATCCGGCCATTCGTTGGAATAATGATCCATTACTTCCGTTGCTGGGCTGTTTGATTCAACAGCGCGACGTACGCAATGCGGTATCCGTCAATTTCGACAGAAATACTCGAGGCATTCGCATCGAAAGCCTGGACCAGCCGCTGCAGGCCTTCGAACTTCGCTTGGTTTCCCAAACGCCAGACGATCCTTCGCTCGTTTCTCACCACGAACGAAACGGCTTCCAGACCTGGCAGTCTACGGCCAATCCTACCGATGCCTTTGGTTCTGACCTTTGTTTCGCGGGAACCACCTTGTCCGGCCAAGCAGTCACAGCG
>JAGQOZ010000464.1 GCA_020426955.1 Planctomycetales bacterium | reverse complement strand
CATTGGGAATTGGTTCGCTCTTTACAGGACATGACGCGCGAACCATTCAAGTGGCGGAACACATTGTCGACAATCCGTTTGCCTTTGCGACTAGCTTGACGGGCGAAGTCGGCGATACGTGGAATCTGCAACGCATGTTAGATCTTCGCGACGCGGATTTGTTAGGTCCGGGAACAACCTTGAACGATGCAGTAGGAGATTTGGTTGCGGGGGTTGGTCACGAAGTCGCTTCCTTGCAAGATACGGCAGAACATTTGGGCATGGTGGGCGACAGCTTGAATTCTCAGCGAGATTCCATTTCCGGCGTGGATGTCAATGAAGAGCTGGTGAAGATGTTGCAATACCAACGGCTGTTCCAAACGGCGGCGAGATTCCTAAGTACCGTCGACGAACTCACGGCTGAATTGCTGAATATCATTTAAGATTTAGTGGTAGATGGAAAGGATAACGAGTGATCTCACATGTTAGACCGAGTGCCTTCATCATATTTTACTTCGCTGGCCATGCAACAGACTCGTTTGCGTGGTGCCAGTTTGGGGCGTTTGCAGGAACAGTTGGCCACGGGCTTGCGAGTTAACCGGCCGTCCGACGACCCAGCCACCATGGCGTCGCTGCTTTCGCATCAAAGCACCATTTCCAGAATTGAATCGGAAGTGGAAACCATTCAATTCGCCAAGACCTATGTGGAAGGAGGCGTTTCGGGACTGTTAGAAGTGGAAGATCTAATGGTAGCCGTAAAACGTATTGTCGGTGACAGCAAACAGTCGTCCGAACCCGATGTGTTAGCTCAAGAGCTAGGTCATATTATGGACCGCTTGGGCGAAGTGGCAAATCGCCAGATTGACGGTCGCTATATCTTTTCGGGGATCGCCACCAATCGACAACCGTTTGAATTGAACGAAGATGGCGTGATGGAGTACGGCGGCGCGATCACCGGTACTCACACGCGCGTAGCCACTTCCATCAACGTCTACGTAAACACGGGCGGGCAAGAAATTTTCGCCAGTCGCGACCGCGCAGAAACTCGGATTTCAGGCACAACAGGCGCAGCAGCGGGTTCGGGAGTTGATACGGCCGAACAATGGAACACGTTGCAAGTGCGGCATACGGCGACTGCGTTTGCAGGCGGTTCGGGCATACGGTCGGGCGCCAGTGTCGATCAAGATTCGATCATTGGTCCTCCGGGTGCGCACGTTCTGACCATTGTGAACAACAACACGGATGGCCAATCCGGAACCGTTTCTTTGAACGGCGGAGCGGCCATTCCGTTTACGTCGGCCGACACTGACTTGCGGTTGAGCGGTCCGCAGGGCGAATTGTTGCACCTGGACTTTTCCAGTTTGACATCGGGTTTTTCCGGCACGGTGGACATCACAGCGGATGGCACGATGTCCATTGACGGTGGCGTTACGGAAGTGCCCATCACATTTGAAGACAATCAACAGTTAGTAGGGCCGGATGGTCGCATTACATTTGTGGATTCTACGCAGATTCGTCGCGAAGGTGATGATACGGTCGAGTATGTGGGAGTCCCTACGCTGTTTGAAACGTTGGAAATGATGAAAGAGACGTTAGCCAACAAGTCGGACTATTCGGAAACGGAATGGGTGGATCGCATCAATCATTTGGCAGACGAAGTCGACCGGCATGCGGACGTAATCTATACACACATAGGCCGACTTTCGTTAGCTTCAGAAAACTTGGATGCGGTTCAGTTTCGACACGAAGATGTGATGTTACAGACCAAGGAAGCGATCAGCAATTTGGCTTCGGCTGATATTGCCGAAGTGGTTTTGCAGATGCAGAACGAACAGAACAGTCTGAATTACGCCTATGCTTCGACCGCCCGATTGTTTGACACCAGTTTGTTAGATTTCATTTAGCCGTTAGATGACAACTGACCCGAGATCTGTCACTACGGACGAAAAGAACGGATTGATCCAATGTCACCTCAGGACGAATCGACCAATATCATTCGCATCGATGCGCCGCATGCGCTAGTAAGGATGTTACAAGCGCTGCGTCGAGACGATTACAACATGCAAGACGTTGTTGAACGCATAGGCCAAAACGCAGAATTGACCGAAATGATCATGCAAGAAGCGAATTCGCCACAATATCGACTCCATCGACCGATTACACGACTGCAGCATGCCATCAGTTTTCTGGGTTCGCGGCGTGTTAAACGGGCGATTGTCCGGCACTTGCGCAAGGTGTTGCCGGACAGAGACATTCCGGTCACCTTTGCCGACGACATGGATTGGTCTGAAATCCTTGAAGATCAACCACGGATGAGTCGGCGACCGGCATAACCGTTTTGAATTTGATTTGGGCATGCGCAAGATTAGAAGCAATTAGGTTTACGCAATGGATATCGCAACAATTGTTGGTTTGGTCTTGGGAATTGGCCTAGTAGGTTCGTCCATTGCCATGGGTGGTGGTGGTTTGATGCCGTTTGTTGATCCACCGTCGTTGATGATTACGGTGGGTGGTTCTATTTCGGCCATTCTGATCACCTTCCCCATGCAGAATTGCTTGGCCATGTTCAAAGTGGTGATGAACTGTTTTATGACTAAAATTCCGGGTACGGGCGAAGTCATTGAACAATTCAAGGAGTTCGCCACGGTTGCTCGCCGAGACGGTTTGGTGGCGTTGGAATCCTCCATGGAAAACATCAAAGATCCGTTCATGAAACGGGGGCTCGAATCGGTCGTAGGTGGTGCCGAACGCGAGGTCTTGGAAGCGCAAATGGAAATGGAGATTAACTATATTGACGAACGACATAAGTCAGGCAAGAAGATGGTAGACACCATGGCGGCCGCCGCTCCGGCGTTTGGGATGATCGGGACTCTGATTGGTCTGGTACAGATGCTACGTACCTTGGACGATCCATCTAAGATTGGTGGCGGTATGGCGACGGCTTTGTTGACCACGCTGTACGGCGCCGTGATTGCGAATATGTTTTGTATCCCGTTGGCGGGCAAGCTGGAGGCCAGGAATTCAGAAGAGGTGATGGTTCGCGAATTGATTATGGTCGGCATGATTGCGCTGATTGAAGGCCAAACACCTCGAGTTATGGAAGAACGTTTGTCGGCGTTTTTGGCGAATTCGGTTCGCGAAGCCATGGCCAAGAAATCATAGGCAAGGGCAAGTTTTCGCACTTTCGTTGGTGATAGACACTGTTTTCATAGGCAATCATCATGGCCAAGGAAAAGAAGCCACCCGAACCGACCGGCGAAGTGCCGATGTGGTTCTTGACCTATACCGATGTGATCACGCTTTTGATGACGTTCTTTATCTTGCTGCTGACGTTTTCCACGGATCAACCAGAGGAATTTCAGATCTTGCAGGGCACCATGTTTGGCGATCCCAGCGGCTTGGGCGCGATGGTAAAAAAGCCTGGCGACAGCGAAATCATCCGCGAACGACCTCGAGACAGCCGCGTGTCGGATCGAGGTTCGGAGATTCCGCCCGAACAAGCCGATCCAGGCATGGACATGCTGGACAAGGGATTGAAATCGTTTCAGGAAGACGAACAAATCCGAGACCCTTCGGCGACGTATTCCATTGATTTGCCGCTGAACATGTTAATGGATAGTTCGGGCGAATTGACCGCCTTTGGCAAGAATCAATTACATCAGCTGGCAGTGCGATTGAAAAAGGGGACGTGCGATCCGGTTTTCGAAATATCGACACTGGACGACTTTGAAAAAGTTCACGACATGGTCCTGCATCTAGTGGACAACGAAGGCATATCGTATTCTCGAGTCGGCATTGCGGCGACCGATTCTATTTTGGACCCCACCAAGATGCGTTTGTCGCTGCGACAGCGAACGGAGTAACACGCCATGGCCAAGAAAAAGAAGCCGCCTCCCGAGGGGCCAAATAATGCCTACTTGTTGTCATTCGGTGATACGATGACCACGTTGTTGGCATTCTTCATTATTTTGAATTCGCTGGCCGAAGACCAAACGGGCGCTAATCTGTACGCTGGAACCGGCTCGTTCATGGCGGCCATTTCTACATTTCAACTTTCTGGTAGCGTCGGCCCGACAGGACAGCCCAATGTTTCCCCACTGGAAGAATCCCAACCTGTCTACGTGGTGCCCGATCCCGACGCCGATCCAGAGTCTCTGGAAAAAGGTCCAGGTACGGACGAAGAAGATGACGGGCAGCGAATTATCGATCGCGAGCGTGAAGAATTTTCGCGGTACCTGAACGAAATGTCCGCTCGCTTTGACGTGAACGAAGTAGGGCGAACCGAAGGCGAAATTGTGTTCGATCTGTTCGGCCCGCTTAATCCGCAACCTCCCTATTTGACCGAACCGTATCTTGACGTGGTCGCTCGAATTCTGCCTCTGCTGCGCAATGACCGTTACGCGGTGGACGTGATTGTTTGGGCCACCACACCTGCACCAACGGCGTGGAAACGTGCGACAACGCAGGCCTATAACATTCGCCGCGAAATTGACGCTCGAGGTCGTCTGACACCTGATCAACAACGCCGCTTGGTGAGCGTGGGCAACGTTTGGATTGACAAAGACGCTCGTCGCCCCGTCGTTTCCTTCGTGGCGAAGAAGTTGGAGCAGTAACCGTATCGAACGCCATTCCGCAACAGCGGGTTCGCAAGTTCTGACCTGCCCATTTGACAAGCAACTTCGCACCGAACGAATTCGTCGGTTCCTTTGTTTGGGCAAAAACGGGAAGTGAACCGATAAGCCGGGTTCTGTCACTTTGCAGCGGACGATCATTTATCTAGGACGGCAATTGCTTGACGTCTCCAGCAGCCTACCCGAAAGTCAACGGTTCGAGCCGAACCGTGCGAACCGCAATGCGCTCCGCTCCTTTCTGTTTGGCCTTGCTCCGAGTGGGGTTTACCTAGCCAAACGAGTCGCCTCGTCTGCTGGTGAGCTCTTACCTCAC
>JAGQOZ010000463.1 GCA_020426955.1 Planctomycetales bacterium | reverse complement strand
CCCAAACGTCGTTCACCTATGGCACAACATCTCCGCCCAATAATCCGTTTGTTGCAATCAACAACGGGGAGTACTTCGGCATGTCCAAGGACTTGCAGTTTGGAACGCCCGGTGCCGAAGGCTACAACGTCGACAATTCCCAAGACAATATTCACAATCACTTGATCACGGAGGCCAACTAGCTATGAACGCTACGAATCGAATTCGCCGCGGCCTGACGCTGACCGAACTGTTGATTGTGATCAGCATTATCGTCTTAGTAACCGGCGTCATGGTGCCGCTGGTTCAGCCGCTGTTGAAAGGCCAAGACACTCGCGAAGCAGCTCGGATCACCAACGTCTTTTTCGCCAGTGCTCAAGCCCGAGCGACCCAGTTGGGCCGACCGGTCGGAGTCTGGTTGGAACGTGCCGCTCATGAACCAGATGCGCCCAATCCAGGTGAATGGTACGCGGCCTATAAAATGTATCTGGCCGAACAGCCAGAGCCATATGCCGGTGACACGTTTGACGCGCGAGTTTTCTTCTTGCAAGACTTAATGTCAGCCGGCGGTTCAAGACCGCCGCAGTATACCGTGGTTGCAGATCCCGGGACGTGTGATTCGGCATTGAATCTGGTGCAGCCGGGAGATTTTATTCAGTTCAATTTTCGTGGCGAACGGTTCTTAATCACGTCGGTTTCAATGGCCGGTGTTACGAACCAAGGGAAGCAAGTGGCATTTACATTTCGCTATCTTCCCAAACATCGTGCGACACTGTTGAAGTATCTCAATCAGGATCGAGCCTATGCCAACTTAAAAGCCGCTGGGTTTAATCCTCAAGTCGCTGGCCAGCCGTTTCAAATATTTCGTGTTCCCCAAAAAACGTCTTCCACTCCCACGGAATTGCCCAGCAAGGTTGCCATTGATCTATCGCTATCGGGAATCGGAGATTCGGCATTAGCATTGCGTGGCAATCCGGTGAACCCGTTCGATTTTGCAGGAACAAGTGGGTTCGAACCAATCACACCCGAACATGACGTGGTCATTATGTTCAGTCCCAACGGCGGATTGGACAAGATTTACTATGTCGGGCACGAACAGGGCATTCCCACGCATGTGCGGTTGTTCCGAGGTGCCGAAGAAGAGTTTCCTCCCATGTCCAATGCTCCATTGGTGGCGTCGTCGGTTCGAGTAGTCGGGCCGGTGAGCTTGATGGTTGGTCGAGCGGCCAAGGTGGGATACAGTGCCGGTGATTCGCCGACAGTCCAAACCGGTTCGAACGCGTTGGGCGAAGGCAATCTGTTGGACTTGTCCAATTTGTGGATCACTATTTCGGATCAAAGTGGCAAAGTCACTTCCGCTCCGAATTTAGGCGCACCCACCGGCGTCAACGTTGCCGGCATGGCAGCAGGCGATTGGTTTAACGTCATTGGCTACGCCAGAAGTTTGACCAAATCCAGCGAACCGATGGGAGGACGATAGCGATGAATCATGCATCTGCAATCAGCGCGCGTCGCGCTGGAATCAGTTTAATTGAAATCTTGATGTCCATCGCCGTCGTGGCGATTGGCTTGTTGGGCGTGGCGGCCATGATTCCGCTGGCTCACCACAAAGCCGCGCAAGGAGTTCGTTCGGACCGCATCGGCGAATTCGGCCGAGCTGCCTTTCGTGAATTTCGAGTGCGCGAGTTTGATAAGCCGGGTGACTACAATCGTCCTTATTGGGTGCCGGTTTACCTTGACTCCAATGCTCAAGCTACCACGGGACCGCAGTATTGGATTTATAACTTCGGTACGGGACAACTCGATACCCGTCCCTATTGCTTTGACCCGGTTGGCGTTGCGGAAGCGGGAATGCCGTTCTTTCCGGTTGCCGGTCCGCTGCAAATTCCTCGAGTGACGGCATTGTCAAGCCGCTTGGACGACCTAGTTCCTTCAAGCTTGTACTCGAATAAGTCGCAAGTAGACCAGGCGTTGCTCCAAAGCGCGGTGAACAATCGTCCGATAATCAACGCTGGGCAAGCGAGACGTTGCTTTGAACTGCAAGACGATATCAGTTTCTTGCGAACCGAACCCGATCGCCCCGTGGTATCCAAATATTTTGGCAGCGGCGTTAACTTGCGTCGTGAATCCAGCGGCGAATTTTCCTGGATGGCCACACTGCAGCCCGAAGTCATCGGTCGAGGCAATCAGTACTTGGCATATCGTGACAACGGCCGGTATGACATGTCCGTGGTGATCTTCGAAAAGAGACGCCCCAGTGTTTCGCCCAGCAATGAACTAGTCGCTTCGGCAATCTTGAACGGCTACGGTACCGATCCAAGGAAGGAAGTTGTGCTGAGCCAAATAACTGCTCCCAATCCGGGCGACATTCGCCTTTCGGACATGCGCAAAAACGATTGGGTCATGCTGGGTCGAATTCTGGATGCGACAACGGGCGTGCGAGTAATTCGCTGGTACAAGGTGATTTCGATCGACGAACCCGAAAGTGAATTGGATCAGGATCGAATCGTCACACTGGAAGGCCCGGACTGGCCGTATGGTGATTCGCTCAGCGATCCATCAAAAGGTCCGCTTTTCGCTGTCTATGTTCGCGACGTGGTGGCGGTGTACGAAAAGTCGATTCGACTGCAACGATAGAATTGGCAAATAACCATGACAGAGACCTGACGCTTGGTGCAGGCTCTGATGTTTTGGGCTGAATAAATTTTCAAGGCGGTGCATCTTGGGCAAGAAGACGCACCTGGCTTAGGAACGATAGACGATGGCTCTTGAACGACAAAAACGACAAGGTGTTTTGCTGCTGATCGTACTCAGCTTGCTGGTCCTGTTTGCCCTGATCGGGATCACCTTTATTGTTGTGGCCAATCAATACGATGCGGCCGCTAAATTGCAAGTCAAAGTGGAACGCACCGGCGACGCACCGGACAAAATTGTTCGCACTGTGATGTTGGACATCCTTCGCGGCACCACCGATCTGCAATCACCCTTCTACCGAGACAGCTTGCTGGGCGACTTGTACGGCAATGATGGTTTCCGAGGTCGAGTGATCAACGTGCCTGCCGTGCCAACCGTTCCGATGGGCGGTGCTCAGTTGATTGCTATTCGATTTGCCGCCGACAACATTGTTGAGAGCCGATTTAAGTATCCGAATAGCTATGCCGGTAGTGTGTTGACCATGACCACGGGGCGAGCTGCCGGCCAGAGCAGTCGAATTGTTCGCTTCATTTCGCCGTCGCCATCGAATAGCAATGTCGGAACAATTTTGGTGCAAGCGTTTCCACCGTCCGACGGCGTGCAACTTGGGTTCGTGCCTTTGGATGGAGAACGATTCGTCGTCAATGGTAAACCATTTAACGGCACGGGATCTGGTTTCAACGTAGCATTCGATCCATTAGATCAAGCGAACGGGATTCCGCCTGTCCAAGCGGGGACATTGAATCAAGCGGTACCGGGACGCGATGCGAATGGAACACCCATGGTGTCGCCGTACGGTTTGCCAACCGGCGCGGCACCCGCAGCGTTCCTGCCGTTCAATACTTCATTGGACGAACTAGCTTTCATGAATCCGCCCAGTCCTTTGTTACTGTCCGATTTTGGCGGCAGCGATGAAAGTTACGATGCGGCGGACTACCAAAACATTTTCTTGGCCAGCATTCCTCCGTTTCCTCGTTCACCCGGCATCTTGACCTCGGGTGTCTCTCAAGACTCGATTGCGCCAATTATTCCCAGCTACCATCGGCCCTACTTGATCAACTTTTGGATGTCGCGTTTGTTTAATGTCTCGATCGCTTCGTCTGGAGACATTCCCACTGCCATGCAAGTGCCTTCGGCGCTGCTGGGTATGCGAGACATGATGGGTGCGCCTTTCATACCACCGGGCATGCCCCCCGCACATCCAGATTTGCGAAACGACTTGATCGCTCGACCGTTGCCCTTTGATCATCCTTACTTCACAGGTAGCAACCCGGCATTTGATGCTTTTACCGACATTGATGCGGATGCTATCCCTGATTACATGGACATGGATATCGGCAATGACGGAACGCCCGACTACGACGTCAACGGCGTGCTCACCATGCCTTTGGTCAGCGGTCCGTGGGACGTAGATAACGACAATGACGGAGTTCCTGACAGCATCTGGATTGATCCGGGCCTGCCTGTGCAAACGACGGCGGACGGCAAACTATACAAGCCGTTAGTTGCCATTCTGTGTGTTGATTTGGATGGCAAGCTGAACGTCAACGCTCATGGAATAGTCGAACATGCCGTTTCGGGAATGGGGTATTCGCAGAGTGTGATTGCGGCTGCGAACGCGGCGTTTGGCACCACCAGCGTTCTGCCTCCTCCCAATGCGCCGTTCGCGGGTGACGTCGCGTTTACGAACAATCCGTTAGTTCGAGGCAGCGGTTATGGTCCGGCCGAAATCAATATTGGCGGTTTGCCAGTCAATATTGGAGTGAATGGTTCCGTATTCCAGACGACGCCGCAGTATCGAGTCGAATATGAACCTCTGGTGGTTACACGCTATGGCTTTGACCGTTTCCCGGGAACAGCCACGGACGTTTCTACTACTATTGCTTCTCGATCGCCCGACATGGCGTTCTTGCTAGACCAAATGGGCAAACCGGCTGATTTCTTCCATATCAATCAGCCTCCAACTTTATATGGTTCGCCCGATGATATTCGAGGACGTCGAACGGTTGTAGTCGACAATCTCGGTCGGCCTGTGTTCGAATCGCTCGATCAGTCTCGTCATTCACAACTCTATGGTTTTGTCTTTGGTTCCCCATTTCAAAACGACGACCTGCCGCCGTACATCGGAGGAGTAGTCCCGGGCAATTATGATAGTCGTACGAATACGCCTTACGAACTGAACTTGCTCAAACCCAACGCTTCGGATGACATTTACACCGTTGCGGAATTGGAAAAGTTGTATCGTTTCTTTGAT
>JAGQOZ010000462.1 GCA_020426955.1 Planctomycetales bacterium | reverse complement strand
AGAGTCTTTCGATTTCGAATAGCCCGTTGCCAGTTGGCTGGAAGGTGTAGATGTATCTCTATGATTTCGGCGCATCAATATCAAACTTTTCCAGCAACCGGTACAAAGTGCGGCGACCAATCCCGAGTGCTCGGGCGGTTCGAGCTTTATTGCCGTTGTGGCGACGGTACGTCTCTTCAATGTGCAACCGGTTCAGCGTGTCCAGATCCATCTTGGCCCCAGGAGGCGGAGTGGCCGGACTGCTTTCCACTGCTTTGGCAATTTCTGGCGGCAGATTCTGCAGATGAATGCCATCGTCTTCGGACAGCAATTTGGCGCGTTCCAGCGCGTTCACCAATTGGCGCACGTTGCCGGGCCAACTGTAGCGTTCGAACAATTCAATTACTTCCGGATCAACCGTCCATTCGGGCCCCGTGAATTGTTCAACCAGCAACGGAATGTCGCCTGCGCGCTCGCGCAGTGGAGGCAAGTGTATGGTCAACACATTGATGCGATAATACAAGTCTTCGCGAAATCGTCCTTCCTTGACCTCAACATCCATATTGCGATTGGTGGCCGTGATAATGCGCACGTTGACTCGACGCTCCTTCACGGAACCTACTCGACGCATGCTGCCGTCTTCTAACACTCGCAACAACTTTGCTTGTAGTGGACCGGCCAATTCGCCAAATTCGTCAATGAACAGTGTGCCTCCGTCGGCCACTTCGAACAGCCCCGCTTTCGAACTCACCGCGCCGGTGAATGCACCTTTTTCGTGCCCAAACAATTCGCTCTCCAATAGCGTTTCCGGCAAGGCAGCGCAATTGATCACCACCAACGGTTTGTCGTTCAGTGTGCTGGCTCGATGAATCGCCTTGGCGACCAGTTCCTTCCCCGTACCACTTTCACCTTGGATCAAGATGGGGTTGTTGGTGCGAGCGGTTCGTTCAATCAAGCGAAAGACTTCTTTCATCTTGGGTGATTCGCCAATCATGTTGGTTTGAGAAGACTGCTGCTGTATCACCGCCTTCAACTGCTGGTTCTCTTTGCGAAGTCGCCGCGATTCGACACATTTCTGCACCAGGTGATCCAGTTCTTTCAGGCTCACTGGCTTGGTCAGAAATTCTCGAGCTCCCAGCTTCATGGCCTCCACCGCCGTTTCAATGGTGCCTTGACCCGTGAGCATGACCACTTCTGCTTCGTTACCACGCTCCTTCAGCTTCTCCAGCAACTCGATGCCGTTCATCACCGGCATGGCCATGTCTACAATCATCACGTCAAACTCGCGTTGATCCGCGAACGACAATGCCTGATTGCCATCCGAACATTCGCTGACGTTGTAGCCGCAGCGAGTGAAATAGCGGGCCATATCGGAACGCAGTTCGGCGTCGTCATCCACTAGCAGCAAATCCAACGGACGGTTCTCGCCTTCGAACACTTTAGTCATTGAACTAGGTTCCTCGTTCTTCCATTGTTGACACATTGTGTGCTAATCCGCACACTTGGTCGACAGCCCCAATTCGAAAAGGGACTGCGAATTTCAGATACAGCTCGGTTTTGTAGACAACTGACACCACTCTGTGGCAAGGAATGTGCCAATCGCGCCCGTTTCGCCGCCTTTCAACGACGGACCGTTGCGATCCGCCCCCAAGAACGGTAAACTCGCCCACTTCATTTTTCGAAAAAGATCACGAAATCCAGGGTCTGACGATGGATTTCGCACGAAAATCCTTGACTACTTCACGCGCCTTGACCGCGTGACATCATCAGCATCTATCTGCGAGGAACCATGAATAAGGAACGACTTCAACAGGCGGCAAATATTTCACGAGGCCTAGCGATTGACGCCGTGCACGCGTGCAGTTCGGGCCATTTGGGCTTGCCGTTAGGTGCCGCTGAAGTGGGTGCGGTTCTGTTTGGAGAAGGCCTTTCGTACCATCCCGCCAACCCCAAGTGGCTGAATCGAGACCGATTTATTTTGTCCGGTGGTCACGGCAGTATGTTTCTGTATAGCTGGCTGCACCTTAGCGGCTTTGATTTGCCATTGGACGAAGTCAAGAATTTTCGCCAATTGCACAGCAAGACGCCCGGCCATCCCGAATACGCCGAAACGCCCGGTGTAGAAGCTACCACGGGACCATTAGGCCAAGGCATTGGCAACGCCGTGGGCTACGCCATTTGCGGTAAGATGGCGGCCGCCAAATTCAATACGGCCGACCATCAGATTTTTAACTACCACGTAGTGGCGTTGGCTGGCGACGGCTGTTTTCAAGAAGGTATTTCCGCCGAAGCATCGTCCTTGGCGGGGCACTTGAAGCTGGACAATTTGATTCTGATCTACGATTCCAACGACGTGACGCTGGATGCCATGGCCAAAGTCACGCAAAGCGAAGACACTGCCAAACGCTATGAAGCGTACGGCTTTGAAGTCTTCACGATTGATGGCCACGACTTGGACGCCGTGCAAAGTGCCTTCCAAGCGGCCAAGGCCAATGACAACGGCAAACCCAAGTTGATCATCGCCAGGACGGAAATTGGCCGAGGCATTCCCGAGGTGGCTGGCACTGCTGCAGGTCACGGAGAAGGCGGAGCGAAATTCGCCGAATCCGCTCGGAAGGGACTCGGCCTACCCGCGGAGACGTTCTTCGTTTCGGACGAAGTCAAAGCCTATTTTGCCGAACACCAAAAATCGTTGGCCAAAGCGTATGATGCGTGGAACGCTACCTACAGCGCATGGCGTTCGGCGAACCCAACGCTGACCGCCGAATTAGATGCAGGCGTCAACCAGGAAGTGCCCGCCGACTTGATCCAGCAGATTCCCGAATTTGCTGCGGACTACGCCGATGCCACTCGTAGCGCCGGCGGTGTCGTCATTCAATCGATTGCGAAAGCGATGCCCATGTTTTTTACCGGCAGCGCGGACCTGTTTGGTTCCACCAAGAATTACATGAAGGAAGCGGGCGACTTTGGCGCTGAAAACTATGCGGGGCGTAATCTTTGGTTTGGGATTCGCGAACACGCGATGGGCGCGATTCTGAACGGTGCTGCGTACGACGGCATCTTTCGACCTTCCGGCGCCACGTTTGCCGTCTTTGCCGACTACTGTAGACCATCCATTCGATTGGCCGCATTGGCCAAATTGCCCGTCGTCTACATCTTTACGCATGATTCGGTTGGCGTGGGCGAAGATGGCCCTACGCATCAACCAGTGGAAACCTGCAGCGGACTTCGCGTCATCCCAGGTCTGGACGTCTTTCGGCCCGCCGATCCTGAAGAGACCGCAGGTGCCTTTGTTGCGGCATTACAGCGAACCGACGGACCGACCATGCTGCTGTTGACCCGGCAAAAGGTCCCCACGCTGAATCAAATTCCAGTTGCCGTTCGGCGCGAAGGTGCTTTGAATGGTGCCTATATCGCCAAGCGGGAATCGAGCGACCTGCAAACAATCTTGCTGGCCACGGGTAGCGAACTGTCATTGGCTTTGGACGCAGCGGAGAAATTGGGCGAAGGCACTCGAGTAGTCTCGGTGCCGTGCATGGAACGTTTTGACCGCCAACCGGCTGACTATCAAAGCGAAATCCTGCCGCCGACTTGCCAACAGCGAATTGCCATCGAAGCGGGCGTTTCCGGGCTGTGGTACAAGTATGTTGGGCTGCAAGGCAAAGTGATTGGTATCGATCGCTTTGGCATTAGTGCTCCGGGTGGAACCGTGATGAAGGAGCTGGGCATCACCGCGGACGCCGTCGTAGCGGCTGCCAAGAGTCTGTCCGGTCGGTAGATACACGTTTCGTTTGCCGAAGACTTGGTAATTAGCTGTCGCTTCCGTTTTGGAGGCGCGTTTCTGTGCGATTTTTCTAGCCCGACGCGTGAGCGAAGGGACTTCAGAATCGCTCAGTTTTCCCTCACTTACGTTTCGGGCTAGGAAAAAGCGCAACTTCAAGACTGACGCGTCGGGATATTCGTTGTCGCCGAGGAAGCGCGAATGCGCGAGCCTGACGTATCGGGTGGGATTGGTCGTTGCGAGGATCTGTTTTCGTCGCAATCTTTACGGTTGTGAATTGGCTTCTTTTGGTGCGTGCGCCGGTGCCAGAGCTTCCGCAAAAGCCTTGCCGATTTGCGCCATGATTTTGCCCGAACCCAAGTAATGGTATTCGGCGTTGGATTTGCCGACGTCCAGTATGTGGCGTTCTTCGGGTGAATAGATTTCGGCAATGAACGCTTCTACGGCAGCTTCGCGTTGCTCTTTGGTCAGGCTTTTATCTTCTTGAAGTTCGCGCTGCTTCGCGCCGACTTGTCCCCAGCGTTGCGCCAGTTCGGATAGCTGGGCGTCCCAGTACTTTTCCGTGTAAACGGCCACGACGTTGTCAGCGAATTCTGGCATGGAAGCCGGAGCGGCCATGGCTTGGCGAAATTCCGAATGAATATGTTTGTAGCGTTGTTGCGCTGGTCCGTAATCCTCCACGGGGCCGCCGGCGCCCATCACGCCAATCACAAACGGCATTTCCGGCGCCGATAAATCTCGGCGGACATCTCGAATAAAATGCGCCAGTGCAGACGCATAGTTGTCATACCCGCCCGGCCGGCCTCGATCAGGATAAACGCCTCCGTCGACCATATCGTTCCAGCCTTGGAACCACACGAAACCGGCCAGTTCGTAGCCAACGTCCGCGTCGTAATCGGGATAGACGCGTCCGATGTCGTTCAGGACATGGCGAACATGCTGCAGCATGAAGCGGTAATACTTGCCGGTAGCGGCGGCTCGTTCTGCGCGAACCGCATCGATATCTCGGCCTCGTTTCTGCAAGTTTTCCAATTCTTGCGAATTGAATTCGTACGCTCCGGCACTGGGCGAACGAAAATCAGTATGCAACGATTTGCCGCCCCACGCCGTTTTGATGATCAAAATTGGTTCGCCCAGAAACTTCTGCATGTAGATGCCAAACGTGTATTCCGGACCAATCTTGGGGCC
>JAGQOZ010000461.1:4685-4956 GCA_020426955.1 Planctomycetales bacterium | reverse complement strand
CCGGTAATTCGACCTATCACGAAGGAGATTGGAACGGCGACGGTGACTTCACTACGGCCGATTTGGTTTTGGCTTTTCAGGCCGGTACGTACGTGGCGGAAGCTCGAATTGCCGCGTCCGCAAACGATACAAGCTTAGACGCGAATTGGATTGCTCGATGGTATGAAGAACCAAGCAAGCGATTCTCCAAAGAAACGGACGAAGTCTTTGCGCTGGATTTCGATTTTGAAGTTTAGTAGTTGCCGCAAGAACATTCCTATGAAGAACCGGT
>JAGQOZ010000461.1:0-4665 GCA_020426955.1 Planctomycetales bacterium | reverse complement strand
ACGGCGATCGTCAATGTTGCTCTACGGGCCAAGTTGAAGCAGCAGCAATTCCAGATAGCTCCGCCGTTCTTCTCGATCCAGACGCAGATGCTGACTAAGCGAACCGATGATGCCTTTCGCTCGTTCTAATCGTTCGGCGTCGCTGGTCAGTTCCAATTCGACGAAGGTACCCAGTTGATCAATTTCGTCCAGGCTTAGTTCCACCGTTTCGCCTTCCCAAGGAATATGCGCTTTGCGGCGTAGTTTGCGGACAGTCATCACGGGACGAAATCCCAGCAGCTTGAGCAAGTCACTGAAATCTTCAAAAGTTTGCGGGCCACTAACCAAAGCCGTTTCTAGTTCTCGCCGAGTCTTGGTGGTGGAATCAATCCGAGCACCTTTGTAGGTGATGAAGTTTTGATCGCCGATGCGACGCAGACGAAGCGCTTCGTCCGTTTCCCCGAAGTCTCGTGCCGGATGATTGAAGTAATAATCGGTTTGTTCAACGGCCGCTTCGACAGCAACGCCCATTTCACGAATCTGCTGCTTCACGGAGTCCAAGTCGTCTACCCAAAACTTCTTTTCAACTTCAAACTGCATGTTGTCCTAGCGTAAAAGACGGTTGATTTCGGCAAGAAACCGAGTTTGCTTGAATACCTACGTGTCGATCTGAGTGCGTCGAAGTTTACTCTATTTCTTGGATGGGCGGAATTTCAAACAGCGGCGTGGGCTTTTTTTCGCTGGTTAAATAAAGGGTGCGGCCATCGTTGCCGTAACAAATGGCTTCGCCTTGGCGGCGCTGGGGCAGGCTGATGATACGCCCTGGTTTGGTAAAGACTTCTTGCCACGTTTGTTCTGGTTGCCGCACAAATTCATAGCCAGGGCCGTACGTTCCAATGATCAGCCGCAATCCATCTGCCGAGACGTCCATGCCGGTGGCCATGACCACGGGAATACGACCTAACAACTTGGCCGTGGCCGTCATTTTCTTGCTTAACACCGTTGGCAGCGGCACCACGTAAACTCGGCTGGATACACCCAACATGATCTTTTCGACCAGGATGATCTGATGCTGCTGAGCGTCATAGGCAATGGCTTCACAATCGATGGGACCACCATCGTAGGTAAAATCTAAACTGAATTCCGCTTTGGATTCGTCCTTGAGATTTTTCGGTTCGGGAATGAAATAAAGTCGGCAATCTTCGCGTTTCTTCAAGTTGTCACCAACGTCGCCGACAACCAAGTAGGGTTGCCCGTTGATCTGCATGGCAGCGATATCTTCCCAGTCTTTGCATTTGGATTTGTCAACTTTGCAAGTTCCCAGATGTTTGCCTCGGCGGTCAAACGCGTACAGTTTGGGATCGTGACCGGAATCATTGTGCGTCCAAAAAACGCCAGGGTGTTGAACCGACGCTATCAGACCGCTACTTTCACCGATGTCTCGTTCTTCTAATTCACACAATTGTTTCGGGGCAGCATATTGGATCTGTGCGAACGAAGTATCGACCATGATCGTCATCACTGCGATTGACAAGCAGCTTTGAACGATGAGAGCGAACAGCGTCCTATTTGTCGTCATGGTGATTCTGCTCTGTCACACTATTGAGTCCGAGTCAGTGAATTGTCGCGCAAGGCATTGAATGGCATTACCGACATCCGCAGCGTGCCACACTGCGTGGCAAACCGCAATACCATGAACTTGAGTGTCTATGACTTGAGCCATGTTTTGAAGATCGATGCCGCCAATGGCAAACGTTGGCAAGTTGACTTCGGCGGCAATTTGTTGAGCGAGTTGGATGCCGGCGAATGCGTCAAACTGCTTGGTCTTAGACGGAAAGGTGGGGCCCGAACCCAAATAGTTTGCTCCATCCAGGACCGCTTGTTTGGCTTGCTCCAGCGAATGAGCCGAAACGCCGATTAATTTTTCGGGGCCTAGAATGCGCCGAGCACTACTGATGTCCAGATCATCTTGTCCTAAGTGAACGCCATCGGCATGACTCAGTTTGGCTAAGTCGGGTCGATCATTCACAATGAAACGTACGTTGGTGTTGGCCGTCCATTCGCGAAGTTGGCGGCAACGCGACAATAAAGCGCGATCCGACGATTTTTTTTCTCGCAATTGAATCACCAGCGGAAATTGCAATTCTTGGGATGCCGCCAAAATCGCCTTGATCTTGCCTTCAAAATCAGACGGGTCGGCGTCCTCCGTCAGTACGTACAAACGATGTTGGCTCAAATTCTGGTGGCCGGAAATCGAGTTCAATACGGCTGACTCCACGGCATAGACGGCATACCGTAGCGATTCCCATTCGCCGTGATCGATGCCGCTTAGTTTGGCTGTCTCTTCCAGCGTTCGCAGTGCTTGTTGGGCTCGAGCGAGATTAGCGCGGACAAACGCTACTTCGCTGTTACGCACCGATTCGCTGGGGACGGAGACTTGTCTTCCAACGTCCCGCACGGCATCTCGCATCCACGCTCGCTTGTTCCAAACGCTTTCTTCGACGGTTCGAACCAAGCGATGCCGCAGCGTTTTGATTTCTTCCGACAAGAATCGGCAGTCAAGAGCAAAACGAACAAAATCTTCTGCCGTCCGCAGTCCTTCGGCAGCTCGATTCACGCAAGCGTCAACGATGCGAAGAAGTTCAGCGGGCGGTTCGCTCATTTCGTTTTTCTTTGGAAAAAACTTGGTTCGAATAAGACTTGCCAATTTGTCTTGCGACGAATCTTGGAATTTAGGACATTGTACGCGAGTTTGCGTCGGGAGCACTTTACCCGGACCGCTCCAACCACGAATAGTCCAAATGTGCCTGTCAAGCGAGAACGGAAAGGAAATCCCCAGCGATATGAACAGACGAGGCACGAAGTTAGGTATTTGGCTGATTGGGTTTTGGCCCGGTTTGCCGTGGGCGTGGTATCGTGCTCACCTAGCTGGTTTTGCTGTAGCGTCGGGATTCGGTCTGTTCCTAAATTTCTTGTTGGTCAGCAGCTTTGTTTGGCCGCAATTGTTGGACGGTCAAATTCGGCTTTCACTATGGTTCGTTGCGCTATTCGCGAGTGTTTTTGCGGGAATTTACTTTGGTGTTTGTTTTCGCGGTGACATTTCGGCGTTCATGGATGCGTGGAATACGAACGACGAAGACTTGTTCTTGCAAGCACAGCACCAATACTTGAAGGGTGAATGGTTAAACGCCGAAGCCTGCTTGCTGCGAATCCTGAAACGGTGTCCTCGTGATGTAGAATCGCGACTCATGTTGGCCACGATTTATCGCCACCAACAGAAATGGGAATTAGCCAAGGACCAGTTGCGAATTCTGCAGCGTTTAGAGGCGGCCGAGCCATGGGGGATGGAGCTCGACCACGAGTGGTACCAGCTGGAACAAACCGAACGAATAACATTTTCAGAAATCGTACAACCGGAAAATTCGATGCGATTCGATTCGGACGTCCACGAACAAGGTTCCCTACGTGACGCGGCGTGATAAACTCACTAAGTTACATGACAGACTTTAGGAAACTTTCGAGAAACAGACCCAAGGCAATTCTTCGCATTCAGCCTTTGATCGAGGTGCGGTCCTGCCGCAGAATGCGTTGCTCCTGAGGAGCCCCAAACTATGTATGAACGTTTTACGGATCGAGCTCGTAAGGTGATGCAGCTGGCCAACCAAGAGGCTCAGCGATTTAACCACGAGTATATTGGGACGGAACATATCCTGCTTGGCTTGGTCAAGGAAGGAAGTGGTGTTGCGGCCAACGTTTTGAAGAACTTGGACGTGGACCTACGCAAGATTCGTCTGGAAGTGGAAAAGCTGGTGCAAAGTGGCCCGGAAATGGTCACCATGGGCAAGCTGCCTCAGACGCCTCGAGCGAAGAAAGTCATCGAATATTCGATGGAGGAAGCTCGGAATTTAAACCACAACTACGTCGGCACTGAACATATTCTGTTGGGCCTTCTTCGCGAACAAGAAGGCGTGGCGGCTCAGGTGTTGATGAATCTGGGCCTGAAGCTGGAAGAAGTTCGCGAAGAAGTCCTGAACCTGCTGGGACACGGCATGGAAGCAGGCGAATCTTCTCGCGGTGGTCGTGAAGGCGGTGGCGAAGGTGCATCTGCCAAAAGCGGCAAATCCAAGACGCCCGCTCTGGATAGCTTTGGTCGCGACCTGACCGAATTGGCTCGTCAAACCAAGCTGGATCCGGTCATTGGTCGTGAACGAGAGATCGAACGAGCGATCCAGATTCTGTGTCGTCGAACCAAAAACAATCCGGTGCTGCTGGGCGAAGCAGGTGTCGGTAAGACGGCCATTGTGGAAGGATTCGCGCAACGAGTAGTCGCGGGAGATGTGCCTGAATTACTGGCCGATAAACGCATTGTCGTGTTGGACTTGGCCATGATGGTGGCCGGAACCAAGTATCGAGGCCAATTCGAAGAACGGATCAAGGCGGTGATGAACGAAGTGCGTCGCGCCAAAAACACAATTTTGTTCATTGACGAATTGCATACCTTGGTCGGTGCTGGTGGAGCAGAAGGCGCCATCGATGCGGCCAACGTTCTGAAGCCGGCTTTGGCGCGAGGTGAAATCCAATGTATTGGTGCCACCACGCTGGACGAATACCGCAAGTACATTGAAAAAGACAGTGCCTTGGATCGACGCTTCCAGTTGATCATGGTTGATCCCGCTACCAAAGATG
>JAGQOZ010000460.1 GCA_020426955.1 Planctomycetales bacterium | reverse complement strand
TGATTCACCACACTGACCGTGGCGGCCAATACGCCGGAACTCGTTACCGAGGCGTGCTGCAACGCGCGAAGATGCAACAGAGCATGAGTCGCGCGGGTGATTGCTATGACAATGCTTTTATGGAATCGTGTTTTGGAACATTCAAGACGGAACTCGAAATGACCGAATATGAAAACTACCGAGCGGCGTTACGAGAAATTCGAAACTACATCCACTACTACAACTTCGAACGCAAACACTCTTCGCTCGGCTACCTCACGCCAAGCCAGTTCGAGTCCAAACAGAAATAAGAGACTCGCTGGCCCCTTTCTCGGCACCACCTCACGCGTTGTTCAGGGGATTGAAAAGCTCTGTTTGTCTTCGTGCAGGCCTTGATTGAACGAATAATTGCATCAGCGTCCGATATTTCATCAAGTGGTTCTCTTGCTTGTTGGATAGCAAAACGCAGAGGCTCAAACCTTGATGCAACGGAGCTTTCAATGGGCGCTAGTCCTTTGTCGTTTTCCTGAAAGAATCCCGCCCCTTTATTCCATGGAGAAATACACGGCGTTGGCTCATAGCCGGATAGAAAAAACGCTTCAATTTCTTTCTTGCTCAGCTTTGTCATCAAGCAAAACTGCTCATCCTGCCACCAGCCACGACATTGCGGGTCGGCTTGTTCTGCGACGATGCGAAGGATGCCGAGCGCTTTCAGATACAATGCCAGCGGCGTGGGGCGACAACCAGCGAGTCGGTGAATGTGTATCGTCATCAGTTGGTTACCTTTGCAAATTCGGGGTCCTCGACCTGGCTACATGATGCTTCGACGTCGGCGGCACGCAGGATCGCTTCGAGTGCGGCCAATGTTGTCGGCCCAAGACGCTGAATGAGATCCTCACAACGTTCCCGCCAGCTCTTTCCTGTCTCGAACGACAAACCCATCGCCGCTGGCTCCAACGTCAGAGCGAATTCGGGCTGTGGTTCTGCTTTGGGCGTAATCGCGACCGACGGCAACACGTCGTCCTTGCGGATGCCTCGAATTGGAAGGCCACGTACGTCACCTGGTTCGGCGACGAACTCCTGATCCGCGGGCGACGCATGCAACGCAACGCGCACTTTACCGTGGTGGCTCGCAATTAAATAAACGAGCAAGTCGAACTCCTCAGCGGATAATTCAAGCACTTCCTGAATCTCAACAGTCGGTGGCGAAACGGGTTCCTCGAAGTGAGGAACCTTGCGCCCCATTTTCTCGAACGCTTCCTGCCACGGACCAAGTAGCGCCGGATGATTCGGCATGTACATGCGCAGAATTGAAAACATCGCCAGAGCACTGGCCAATTCGTGACGAAGCGAAGGTCGGATTTCAATTTTGTTTTCATCAATGGCGAACTGATACATCTTCTTTCCGCTTCGCCATGCTTCCGGTGGACCTTTTGCCAGATCGTTTCGTTCCGGACGGGTGTCCTCTTCGCTTGCGTTTTTGGTTGCGCCCTGAAACGCCGGATGCGCCTTTCCAAGGTCGTGCCAACGAGCTGCCAGAATCAGAAGCTTTGTGAGTTCGGGAGACAGCGACAGTTTCTTGCAAAGAGCCCCCACTTTCTCGACGACCTGTTCTGTGTGGAAAGCAATCGACTGCCATTTGCTATAGTTTGACGATTCATCATCGTGCGCCGCATCGCTGTTTGATGATTGTGTCAGTTCGGACCTCGGAACCTCCACGACATTAACGGCGTTCGTCGATTCCGAGTCGAATCCCAAAGTTTCGTCGTAACCCCCGCAAGATGCCGCGACACAAACGATGCGACCGGGCAACAGGTCCTTACGCCGTGCATCCTTCCACTTGCCATCAAGAAAATCCCATACCCAGGCATGCATGCCTTTGAGTAAGTTGTCGGTTTTGTTCTTCCCGCAGAGCCAATCGCGAGCCTTTAAAAACTGAACCGAACATAGCTCCAGTTGAAGTGGCTTACGATTGTTGTCCGGCGTTTCGTCTTTGCCAAGGTCCGCCCAGAACACTTGCAAGTCACGTTCTTTACCGGTCCGAATGAAACGGCTGATGTCGAGATCGGTTCCGGTTAGATCAGGAGTTGTGTCGAACAGCTCGTCATATTCGCCACGCATCAAAAGGTGCTGCGGCTCATACGCATAGAGTTTCGCTCTTCCGTCTTCGTCGAGTTGCTCTTCAAATTCTTCGAGACTACGAATGCCGACATCGCTGAGCAATTTTACCGACGCAAGCGTGTTTTCGAGCGTCTCAGCGTCGTAAGGCGCAGCGGCTGTTTCACGTATTGTTTCGTCCTTGGATTTTCTTTCGACAAAGCGACGTACGATGATGACCTTTCCCACGCCTCCGTAACGCGCACAGCGACCAAAACGCTGAACGAGACTCGGCCAGGGCGCAAGTTCCGTAATTAGACAAGTGGCCGAAATATCGACGCCTGCTTCAACGACTTGGGTCGCTATGATGATGCGGTCGACGTGTTGCATACACGCACTGCGATTGAGGAAATCGCTTCGCCATGACTCACGTTCCGTCTGCCGAAAACGACTGTGAACAAGACGCACATCTTCAACGCTGCCCTGTTTACTCACGGCCTTAAATGTTTCAATCGCTCGGTCCACCGTGTTGCACACGACCAACGTAATTCGCCCGTACTCGGTTGGCTCTGATTCGGCATGCTCTTGCAGAATTCGTTCAGCAAACGGCTTCGTGTCCTTGACGGCGATTTCGTCAACGACAACGGTCTTGGAAACTTCCCACAGTCCGCCATTGCGTTCCGCAGCAGTCGCGACTGAAGTGTTAACGATCCAGTTATCATGGCGAGGTTCCGTGTCTACAGTCTTTAGCCAGTTCGGCTGCAACGTGGCCGACATCCACCAGGTATAAGAAGGCTTCAACGCATTCGCAGATTCCGCAACCCGGTTTGCATCCTGATCGCGATAAGCTTGCAGCTGTGCAGAAGTCGCCAGCCCGACGTCCATCAACTGTACTTCGTCCATCACCCATAGTGAGTCCTGATTCAGCAGACCAAACTCAACGGGCCAGCGGGCACGACCGCTGGCGTAGCCACGGTTGAGTGCTCGGGAAAGGAGCATGTCCTGAGTGCCGATGAGTATGTGCTGTTTGCTGGGGTGAAGGAACCACGGCTCCATGTCTTCACCACCCATCAGCACGGCGATGCCGGGGCGTTGGTCTTCGGGGAGCTTTTCGATGAGCTTCCACGCCGTTGCAACCGTTTGTTCAACGAGTACCCGCATCGGCAGGCACCAAACGAGCCGCCTTGGCCAATTGCTGCGGACGCTTTTCTCTGGATGAGCCAGCGCATTCCATAGCCAGGCGGTCAGGACGCCTTCCGTTTTTCCGTCGCCGGTGACTCGGCGGATGAGGCGCGAGCGTGGCGTGGAATCGGCGGCCAGATTGGTTTGCCAGGCACGCGGTGCGGGATGACTGGTCAGGGTTTGGAAGAAGGTTTTGAAGGTCATTTGTTGTTGCTCTGCTCTGAAGTTCGATTCGGTGTGTCTATGTAGTGGACGAGGCTACGAGTCCCGGTGAAGCTGGAAAGAAAAGGACTCGTGGCCTCGTCCACTACGGGTTTTGGGGTTTGGTTCGCGTGAGGCCCTCTTTTCGTAGGAAGGAAATGATCTTGTCGAAGCGGTTCCAATAGCCTTCGTCAAATGGATTCAGCTCCGGGTAGCCCGGCAAAAGGCAACCGCTGAATTGATAAATAGCGTATTCGTCGAGGCCGACAATACCGGCTCGCTCCGGGTTTCGTGCAATGTATTCGCACGTGCTGCGAAACTCCGTTTCTCGACACTCGTCACCCTGAAAGACGTGGTCGTATGATTGATCCTGCAATTCGAAACCGCTTTCGCTGAGCACTTCGTTGCATCTGCAGCGGAAGTGTTTCATCGCGTTCAGTTGATCGCTTTCATCGCCAAGCCCCATCCAGACCATGTGCATATGGTCCGGCATCAGGCAGAACAACGGGCATGCGAGGCGGTATCGAAACATTGTGTGGGTCAATAGTTCGCGAAAACGAAAAAGGAATGGCCTGGAAAGCCAGCCCTGCTTTCGTTCGAGCATCGTTATGGTCCAATGCACGATTGCATCAGCCTGATAGAACTCTCGAGACAGCCGGCGAAGGTGATCTCGTTTACTCATCGACTTGACTCCTCAAGCTGCGAATTCCGATACCGCAAGTAGTAGGCGAGGCCGCGAGTCCCGTCAAGGCGGTGAGGTCGTTCGACTCGATGCAGTTTGATACCAA
This sequence comes from Planctomycetales bacterium, assembly GCA_020426955.1. Classification (GTDB taxonomy): domain Bacteria; phylum Planctomycetota; class Planctomycetia; order Pirellulales; family Pirellulaceae; genus JAGQOZ01. The sequence goes on along the minus strand of JAGQOZ010000460.1, from coordinate 731 downwards.
GCAAGGACTCGTGGCCTCGTCCACTACGAATTGGATTGCTATGCAGACGGCATAATTTCGGACCAATTAACTTTCTGCTTCTGAGCAGAAACGACCTCACTAACTTTCCGCAACTGAAAAGTCGCGTCCTCATTAAAGTGAATGACATGCTTAACCCAGACGACAAGCAGCGGACCATTGGCGGCAAGGCGTATCCACAAATGAACGCGGAACAACGAGCTTCATACCAGCAGGCTGTTGCCGAAGAGTTGGCAGGTCGGGAGGAAAACGTTCGCGCGACGAGACAGGTGGCGGAGCGGTTGCTCAAGGAGCGGGAGCGAGTTGCGGATTTGGTTGCCGAATTAAAGGCGGCTCGTGAAGCGGCCGGGGTTTCGCTGAGTGAAATGGAAGAGCGAACCGGCATTCTCAAGTCCGCACTTTCGAGACTCGAGAATGCCAAATCTCCGAACCCGACATTGGCGACGCTCCATCGGTATGCTGCGGCGATTGGACGACAGCTTGAGTGGTCGGTCGAATTGCATACGCCATAGCGGGTGCCGACGAGGATGTACGGTTGGCTCGGTTGATAGAACCATGGCTCCGTGACTTCGCCGCTCATCAGTACGGCAATGCCCGGCGGTTGACGTCGTGGGAGTCTTTCGACGAGTTGTCGCGCTCTCGCAGCGTTCTGTTCAACCAGCACTCGCATCGACCTGCACCAAACTAACCTTCTCGGCCACCTTCCGCGAGTG
>JAGQOZ010000459.1 GCA_020426955.1 Planctomycetales bacterium | reverse complement strand
CAACCTGATTGTCAAAGAGCCAATAATTTTGCACGAGTCGATTGGACTGAATACTGCTTGCCGGGCCTATCGAATGCAAACTTTTCGGTAACAGCAATCGACGCACCGATTTTGCTGCGTCGTCGGTAACGGCAAGAACCCGTGTTCGATGACTTGCAAGACCTCCTCCACCACCTGCACCGCGGCCGTTCGAGCTCGCGCCGTGATCGGGACCTCGACGATCTTGTAATTGTCCCGAGTATAACACAGAAAGCCGCGATTGACCGGCACCTGGAAGACTCGTTCGATTAGCATGCCGTACAGCACACATTGCAGACGCTGAGTTCGAAACGTCTTCTTCGGCGCCTTGGCAAATTTGTAATCTAGCGGCCCCATCGTGCCATCTTCAAACGTCAGCACTTCGTCGGCCACGCCTCGTACCCGCAACTCTGCATCCGCCAGCGGCACGTCGAACTCTCGCTTCACCACATTCAGTTTCTTGCGCAGGTACGACTTATTCACCTTCGTTCGTTCTAAATGCACCTCCCGCCCCTTTTGAACCTTCCAGCGTTTCTCTTGCCGTTCCGGCATGGCTAACACATATTCGAAATACGTAAACCTGGGACAAAACAAGTGTTCTAAAACGTGTGTGACCGTGATGGACGGTGTGGTCGTTTCCATGGCCAGTTCACATCCCGTATGGCAAGCCGCTTTGCATCATGGCCGTCGTTTCTTGGACATCGAACCGATCGAAGTCATACGGTCCACTCCATTCAAGCATTTCGTCATGGCTTGGATGCGAAGGATCCGTGATCGCGTCCAAGTAATCGGAGAAGCCCCAAACGCCGCCCACATCTTCGGGCGGGCAGGCATGAACGCCTTTGAGGCAGCGTGGGTAGTCGCCGGCCGAACCAGTCAGCGGAGTTGTTTTTTCGAGAACAATCGTATGCTCCCAGCCGTCGCCAAAGTCGTATTCATACAAAATCTTCAGTTTCGGCCCGTGCTGGCGCACGAGATCACTCACGCGAACTCCTGAATAGTCGATCGCCCCTAAGTCTTCGTCGACCATACGATTATCTGCATATTCCTGGTCCGCCACTCGAAACATATGCAGATGCGAATTCGTCCAGCCCATTGCAGTTTGAATCAATTCGTGCAGTTCCGCCAACGTCACATCCAGCGTTTCGATCCGTCGCCAGATCGACGGCTTGAAGTTGTTTAGCGAAATCTTGAATTGATAGACGGTTGGAGATTCACCGGCTTTGATTTTTGCCGCGACTTCCTTCTCCCGTTTCGCGCTAATCCGTTCCGCTTTGCGATGCGAGACAATCGACTCCATGATTTGATCGAGTTGTGCCTGTGACGCGTCGGCCGGTGCCCAGAACTGGATATTGCTTTTGAGCTTCTTCTTCCACGCCGGAATCAACGCGCGGTCCACCAGAATCTCGATCGACCGTGCCGCGCCAGCTTCACGTTCTATCAATCCATTCTTCTCCAGCGTCTTCAGCATTCCATTGACCGACGGCGAACTCACCTTCAGCGCCTCGGCAATCTCCTGCATCGACGGTGGCTGACCAAACCCTTCGGTGTAGGCACGAATGAAGGAAAGGTATTTTAATTGCGTTTTGGTGGGAGCGGGCATATTTGACTCCTTTGCTGCGTCCGATTTCAACAATATTAAAACACCGTTGTTGAAGACGCATTTTCATGATCAGAATAGCCGTTGGCAAGATCAATGCCACGGTCCGAGCGATAGTAGCCGGGCCGAAGTAGCCAGAAGTTGTCGGTGGGATCGCGATCGGAAAATTGCTCTGGATCGAATCCGGCTTGAACGTAAACCGAGACCGTGATAGCTGCGATTCTCGCTGCGAGCTTTCGAAGTTCGCGCCGACGTTCCCAACGATCGGAGATCAAGCTTACCCGCACAAGTTCCTCCCGGAGTGACGGATCTTGTTCAATCACAACGAACGATTCTTGTTTACTCTGTAGCCGAAGCAACTCGCGTATCGGTGGAATCTCCTCCCAGCGTGCGAAGCTCTCGGTATACCGAGCGCCCAAGTCTTTGTTTTGGCGTAAGCGCTCGAAGTACTTCTGACTCAAGCGAAATACTTCCTTTTCCAAGATTCTCGACTCGTTGCTTTGGGTCTGACGCTCATTGAGAATCGCGGTTGTCTCTTGCAACAGAATCTTGTCATAGATCATCGTGCAAAACTGCTTGCCGGTCTCATTTTCAAGCCGCACAAGCTCAACTGTCTCGCGTGCGCGATCTGCGTGACGATTGCATCGACCCGCCACTTGAATCACGCTGTCGAGCGGCGCGAAATCGCGAATGACCAAAGACATGTCGATGTCCACACCAGCTTCAATGCATTGCGTCGAAACGACGATGCACGGCTTTCCTGCTTTGATCAGCTCGATTGTTGCAAGTCGATCTTTCGGGGTCACATCCGCGCTGATGAAATGCACCGAGGGACCGCGTTCTGCAAGTTCGTCGCGTACGGTTCGGGCTGAGTTTCGCGTGTTGAGCACAATCAAGACGCGTTCATCATTCCAATTTTTCGCACGCGAGACAACTTCGTCGACAAACTGGTCCAAGGAAATGCGTTCACCATGCCGCAATACGATTTCATAGCGGTCAAGAGATTCAAAGATTGCGGCTGGCTCATTGATCAACTCGACAGCGTCCGGCAAGAACCCTGTTTGGGTTGCCGACATTGCAAGCACTCTGCCGTTTCCCAACTCGATCAACTGTGCCAGTGCATTTGAAACAAGATCCCAAAGGATGCAGGGCAACGCTTGCACCTCGTCCATGACGATCAGCGCATCGGCCAGTTGATGAAACCTCATTTGAGATCGTCCGCGAGGATCCAGCAGAGCAAACAGGAACTGGTCAAACGTCGTAACAATCACGTCTCCATGCCAAGTATCCAAGAAGAACTCTGCGGTGTCAGGGTCTTCTGAATCTTGGTGGTCGCGGACTGAAAGCGAATGATATGATAGCAGAACTCCCTCGTCGGCGAGCAGTTTGCGATAGATCGACTGCGTTTGTTCGATGATCGACAGAAACGGCAACACAATGATCATCGGCGGCGAGTGATCGTTCGTTCGAAATCGCTCACGGTGGGAAAGTGCCCAAGTCGCCGCTAACAACGTTTTGCCGGAGCCCGTCGGAAGTGTCATCGTTTGAACACGAGACAACTCGTTGCTCTCTAGCGACGTTTCTAACTGGCTTCGCATTTTATTGCGAACAGGATTTAGCGCGGATTCGGCCGAGGATTGATCAATGAACCTGCTAACGATCAACGCTGGGATAGGGCGATTCATTGCCGCGCGATACTTTGGTCGCTCCTCGTCGGACATAATTAGAAACGCTTTGTCCGCTTCAAGCAAAACCGAGTGGACGAACTGACATTGCAAACGATAGTAGATCGCTTCCGGAATGCTGAGCTGGTGGAGTGATTCTTCGACGAGGCTATCTGCAAGCCAACCGGCAAGAATATCGAGATCGCTATCGGTGCTGAAGGCAGGATTCAGACGAAGGGTAGACGCATTGGGAAGAACCGCGTCGGAAACGGACTTCCAATCGAAGTCATCGAGCTGGTCGACTAAGATGTCTTGCCATTCATAGCTTCGCAAATAGCGTTCGAGTTCCTCATGCATTTTAAATCCGCTATGATGCCCCAATGCAGCTACGCCGACTGCGAGCATCTGGCGCCAGCTCCAACCAGCGTTTTTGCCGTATCCAAGTGCCGCGATGAATGAAAACGGCGTGTGCGCTTTGCGACGACGGTCACCCTTGAAGCCGCGAACGTTACGAATGTACGCCTGAAAAGCCTGCGTACCCTTGCCAACGTCATGCATGGAAACCGCCGAATCGATCCAGTCGAGCAATTCGGCTGAATTGCGCAACGCCAGGCTATGCTGTTTCCAAATACGGTGAGCGGCATCACGAACTTCAGCGACGTGCGTCGAAAGCAACTTGTCGGGATGAGATTTCAACATCATAGAAAGATGACCTTTTCATCACCAACTTGCCATGCTTGGTCCGACTCAACAGGAATGGGTTGTCCGTCTCTTTCCAAAACATAGTTGGCGTGGGTGAAAACGCGGTCGCGTGTCACATCTCGCGGCATGCGCACCTTGTGAAGAGCAAGACTGGAAGAGTAGGCTGTTTGTGAATCCAGCTTGCAACGATCCAAAGGCACAACGCTATTAACGTATTGAACTTCCGAGCCTAGCTGAGTCGCAGTCAGGTTTTGCTCCCATTCCAAATTTGCAAGCAATTCGGAAAGTCCCATGCAGGGCGAAAAATGCCAGCGACGTTCCTCAACACGATTGGCAAACTCATGATGAAAGCGATCCGGTAGCGAGACGAACACGCGAAAACTCGGCTTCCACAAAAACTCTTGGGGAATCCGCGTGTTCTTTTCGTCTTTGCTCGTTCCTTTTTCGTTCTTCTTCACTTGAAATGCTAAAGGCGCAGGAAGGTTCTTACGCATATTGGTCTTGTGCCAAAACGTACTCGGAATCTTGCCCGCGACCGCAATCCTGGCGCTCGTCAATTCTTCTTGAGCACAGTCTTTGGGTAGACCAAGGACGGCTCCAATCAATCCAAAAATTACCGTGCGCGGCGGGACTGGATAAGTCATTGCATTGACAGTCGTCTCCGCGCGCAAGAAATGCGCGAATCGACCGTGATACCGAAAAACAACGACATCCATTGATTACGCCTCCTGCAAAACGCCGTCGAGGTTTAAGTCGTCCCACTCGTCAGGAATTTGCACTTCATCAAAGCGGATGTCTGGCGAGACGCAGAAGCGAATCGACTCAATTTTGTTCTTGTGTTGGCCAATTCGTTCGACCAGACGACCGATGTTCAGTTTGTAGTCGTCGGGGCTCGCAATTTCTTTTTCAGGCTTGCCGTCGACGGTCAAAGCAACGTAGTCCATCAAATTGCCGAACTGGAATTCGACACCTGGCTTGTACTGAATACTGACCAAC